>NZ_JBMIOP010000181.1:0-27769 GCF_049197365.1 Mycobacterium sp. THU-M104 | reverse complement strand
CACCCACCGGTTCGAGCCGTCCGCCCGGGACCGCACCGCTTTGGAACACCGCTACATCCACGGCCACCGCTGGTGCGATGCCTCGGGGATTGCGGCGCTGGCCGCAGCCGGGGAGACGGTGTACCCGCTACAGCTCGGCGGGTTGCTGGACGAGGCGAACGCGCTGGCGGATGCGCGCCCGGCGGGCGCGCGGCTACGGCCCATCCGATAACTGCTCGTAGTCCGTTAGCAGAAGATCTGTTCGCGGGTGTGGCTTTTGACCCGGTCGGGAAAAGTGAGCCTCGCCGAACAGGTCGGTGCCGCGCTGCCGGCACGTCGTCATTCATGACATGCAACTTTCCGCGGCGGTCCGTCTCGCACCGTTTTTGCGGCCTCGATGAACACCGCCGATTCCCGGGCGATGTCGGGCCCGGTGGGTTGACATATCACTCGGTGATCCCGGCGGCGGCGATAGCGTGCAGGCGCGCCGTCAGCTCGGTGGCGGTACCGGTCAACGTGGTCCTGGGAATGGCCGCCCAGCTGCCGGCCGACCACGCCGCCTTGTCGGCCTCGCTGAGCGCGACGAGGTGATTGTCGAAAATAGCGAAATGTATTTCGGCGGAGTCAGTTTGGTTGATGGCATCCATCCATGCCCGGTCGGCGGGCAACCCGGTGAGGTGGAACGAGGTCTTTGCGGGGCGCTGCCTGAGGCAGTTGATGGGCTGTGAAGCACGCGTGGTTGTCGGCAGCCTCGCTGAGCAGGTATGCGGCCCCTTGTCGGTGCGTTCAGCGTCACCTGGCAGGGCCCTCCAGCCAGGGTTGCGTATTCGTCCCACGCCTTCGTGCTCTGCGCCGCTACAGGGCCCGGCTCCAGCTCGCGTTCGCTAGAGGCGTCGAGTTGGCCAACGCGCACGAATGGATGGTCGGTGCTGCCACGCGTACCGCACATTGTCGATCGAACGGGTTGCGGAGGACAACCCGTTGGTGTGTGCCCACTAGACTGGGGCCACAACGGTGAGGAAAGGCAAGCAGTGGACAGCGCGGTTAAGACTGGAACGGCCCGGGTCAAACGCGGCATGGCGGAGATGCTCAAGGGCGGCGTCATCATGGACGTCGTCACTCCGGAGCAGGCCCGCATCGCCGAGGGAGCCGGGGCGGTCGCGGTGATGGCGCTGGAGCGGGTGCCCGCCGACATCCGCGCCCAGGGCGGGGTGTCGCGGATGAGCGACCCCGACATGATCGAGGGCATCAAGGACGCGGTCACCATCCCGGTGATGGCCAAGGCGCGCATCGGGCACTTCGTGGAGGCGCAGATCCTGCAGAGCCTGGGTGTGGACTATGTCGACGAGTCCGAGGTGCTGACCCCCGCCGACTACACCCACCACATCGACAAGTGGAAGTTCACCGTGCCGTTCGTGTGCGGGGCGACCAACCTCGGCGAGGCGCTGCGCCGCATCAACGAGGGCGCGGCGATGATCCGCTCCAAAGGAGAGGCCGGCACCGGCGACGTCTCCAACGCCACCACGCACATGCGCGCTATCAGCGGCGAGATCCGCCGGCTGACGTCTCTGTCGGAGGACGAGTTGTACGTCGCCGCAAAGGAATTGCAGGCGCCCTACGACCTGGTCGTCGAGGTGGCCCGCGCGGGCAAGCTGCCCGTCACGCTGTTCACCGCGGGCGGCATCGCGACCCCGGCCGACGCGGCGATGATGATGCAGCTCGGCGCCGAGGGCGTCTTCGTCGGCTCGGGCATCTTCAAGTCCGGCGATCCCGCGCAGCGCGCCGCCGCGATCGTCAAGGCCACGGCGTTCCACGACGACCCCGACGTGCTGGCCAAGGTGTCGCGTGGCCTGGGTGAGCCGATGGTCGGCATCAACACCGAGCAACTGGCCCAGCCGGAGCGCCTCGCCCAGCGCGGCTGGTAGGACTTGCGATGAGCGCTTGCGCGAAGAGCAGACGGTTTTAGCGTGTCGATCGAGCAGATCCTCGATCTCGAGCAACTCGAGGTCAACATCTATCGGGGGAACGTGTTCAGCCCCGACTCGGGCTACTTCCAGCGCACCTTCGGCGGGCATGTGGCGGGCCAGTCGCTGGTGTCCGCGGTGCGCACCGTCGAGCCCGGACATCTGGTGCACTCGCTGCACGGCTACTTCATCCGGCCCGGCGACGCCAACGCGCCCACGGTGTTCCTCGTCGAGCGGCTGCGCGACGGCGGCTCGTTCTGTACCCGGCGGGTCAACGCCGTCCAGCACGGCGAAACGATCTTCTCCATGTCGGCGTCGTTCCAGACCGGCCAGGAGGGCATCAGCCACCAGGACGCCATGCCGTCGGCGCCCCCGCCGGACGGGCTGCCGGGGTTGAGCTCGATGAAGGTCTTCGACGAAGCCGGTTTCCGCCAGTTCGAGGAGTGGGACATCCGCATCGTCCCGCAGGAACGCCTGCAGCACCTGCCCGGCAAGGCCTCCCAGCAGCAGGTGTGGTTCCGCCACCGCGACCCGCTGCCCGACGATCCGGTGCTGCACATCTGCGCCCTGGCCTACATGAGCGACCTGACGCTGCTGGGGTCGGCGCAGGTCACCCACCTCGACCAGCGTGAACACCTGCAAGTGGCCTCACTCGACCACGCGATGTGGTTCATGCGGGCGTTCCGGGCCGACGAGTGGCTGCTCTACGACCAATCCTCGCCGTCGGCCTGCGGTGGTCGCGCGCTGTGCCAGGGCAAGATCTTCGACCGGCACGGCGAGATGGTGGCCGCTGTGATGCAGGAAGGCCTGACCCGCTTCCCCCGCGGATACCCGCCCGCGCGGCGATGAATGCCCCGAAGATCGGGGTGCTGGCGTTGCAGGGCGACACCCGCGAGCACCTGGCCGCGCTGCGCGATGCCGGCGCCGACGCGATCCCGGTGCGCCGCCGCGGCGAACTCGACTCGATGGACGGGCTGGTCCTGCCGGGCGGGGAATCCACCACCATCAGTCATCTGCTGAGCGAGCTGGACCTGCTGGAGCCGTTGCGGGCGCGGCTGGCCGGGGGCCTGCCGGCCTACGGCGCCTGTGCCGGCATGATCCTGCTCGCCAGCGAGATTCTCGATGCCGGCGCCGGGGAGCGCACTGCGCTGCCCCTGTGCGCAATCGATATGACGGTGCGGCGCAACGCCTTCGGGCGCCAGGTCGACTCGTTCGAGGGCGATGTCGGATTCGCGGGCCTGGATGATCCGGTGCGGGCGGTGTTCATCCGCGCGCCGTGGGTGGAACGGGTGGGTTCCGGTGTCGAGGTGCTGGCGTCGGCCGCTGGGCACCCGGTCGCGGTGCGGCAGGGTCCGGTGCTGGCGACGGCGTTTCATCCCGAGATGACCGGCGACCGGCGGATCCACCGGTTGTTCGTGGACATGGTGACCGGCCGGGTCTGATCGCAACCGCCCGGTCGGCATGCCCGCCGACCGGGCATGATGTGCCCATGGCAGACATCAAGCGGGGCGGGCTGCATCGGGCTGCCAAGTTGGCGAGTCTGCCGGCAGGGGTGGTCGGCCGCGCCGCTCTGGGCGTCGGCAAGCGGATGACGGGCAAATCCAAGGACGAGGTGAACGCCGAGCTCCTGGAGAAGGCCGCCGACGAAATGTTCACGGTGCTCGGCGAACTCAAGGGCGGCGCCATGAAGGTCGGACAGGCGCTGTCGGTCATGGAGGCCGCGATACCGCCGCAATTCGCCGACCCTTTCCGCGAAGCGCTGGTCAAGTTGCAGAGTGAGGCTCCGCCGCTGCCGGCGCCCACGCTGCACCGGGTGCTCGACGCGCAGCTGGGCATCAAGTGGCGGGAACGATTCCGGTCTTTCGACGACACCCCCGTCGCCTCGGCGAGCATCGGCCAGGTGCATAAAGGAGTGTGGAGGGACGGGCGCGAGGTCGCCGTCAAGATTCAATACCCGGGCGCCGACGAGGCTCTGCGGGCGGATCTCAAACTGATCCAGCGGTTCAGCTGGGTCGCCAAGCAGGTCGTTCCGGGCGCCGATGTGGACCGGCTGGTGGCGGAGATCCACGACACCATGGAAGCGGAATTGGACTATCGCCGGGAGGCCGAAAATCAGCGCGCCTTCGCCGCCGCCTACGCCGGCGATCCAAAGTTCGCGGTGCCACCCGTGGTCGCCAGCGCGCCCAAGGTCGTCGTTTCGGAGTGGATGGAAGGCCGGCGACTGTCCTCGGTCATCGCCCAGGGGACCCGCGCGGCGCGCGATTCCGCGGCCGCGTTGCTCATCGAGTTCACCCTCAGCTCGCCCGCTCGGGTCGGGTTGGTGCACGCCGACCCGCATCCGGGCAACTTCATGCTGCTGCCCGACGGCCGTCTGGGGATCATCGACTTCGGTGCCGTCGCCGAGCATCCCGGCGGCGTTCCTGCCGGTTTCGGCGAACTCCTGTGCTGGGCGCGCGACGAGCAGTGGGACCACGTCATCCGGCTGTTGAAGGAGCTTCGGTTCATGCCGCCCAGCTACGATCTGACGCCCGAGCAGTTGGTGGAGTACCTCCAGCCGTTGTGGCCCTACATCGACCCATTGCGGTCCGGTGAGTTCCACTTCACCCGCGAGTGGTTCCAGAAGTCGGCGATCGTCACCGCCGATCCACTGGCCGACGGATTCGGCAACCGGTTCAAGATGGCCCGGAACCTGACCATCCCGCCCGGCTATGTCATGTTGCTGCGCACCCTCGGCGGGCTGCTGGGGGTGGCCGTGCAACTCGACGCCACGACCGCCTACGCGGAACTCATCGAGCGGTGGGTGCCGGGATTCTTCCCTCCCGACGAACCTCGGCCACCCGTGCGCGGGTGAGCGGTGATCATGCCGGCGTTGTCCACCTTCGGGCGGGTCGCCCAGGGTGTCACCGCGAAAACCGCGCCGCGCGGCCACGTAGACTCGGCTGGCCAGGACGTAACCAGGGAATGAGATAGGACGGCATGAGCGGCCATTCCAAATGGGCCACCACCAAGCACCAAAAGGCTGTCAAAGACGCGCGCCGCGGCAAGATGTTCGCCCGCCTGATCAAGAACATCGAGGTCGCGGCCCGGGTCGGTGGCGGAGACCCGGCGGGCAACCCGACGCTGTACGACGCCATCCAGAAGGCCAAGAAAAGCTCGGTCCCCAACGACAACATCGAGAAGGCGCGCAAGCGGGGCGCCGGCGAGGAGGCCGGCGGCGCCGACTGGCAGACCATCACTTACGAGGGCTACGCCCCCAACGGGGTGGCGGTGTTGATCGAGTGCCTCACCGACAACCGCAACCGCGCCGCCAGCGAGGTGCGGGTTGCGATGACACGCAACGGCGGAACCATGGCCGACCCCGGATCGGTGGCATACCTGTTCGCCCGCAAAGGCGTGATCACGCTGGAAAAGAACGGCCTGACCGAAGACGACGTGCTGACGGCCGTGCTCGAGGCCGGCGCCGAGGACGTCACCGATCTGGGCGACAGCTTCGAGATCCTCACCGAGCCGGCCGACCTGGTCGCCGTGCGGACCGCGCTGCAGGACGCCGGGATCGACTACGACTCCGCCGACGCGGGGTTCCAGCCGTCGGTGACCGTGCCGCTGGACGCCGAGGGCGCCCGCAGGGTGATGAAACTGGTCGACGCGCTCGAAGACAGCGACGACGTGCAGGATGTCTGGACCAACGCCGACATCCCCGACGAGATCCTGGCCGAGATCGAGGAGTGACGTGCGTCGGTGCCGGTCGTCCGCGCCGCGTGTCCTGCCCAGTGGTGTCGGCGTCGCCCGCTAAGCTGTCGAACAAATGTTCTATAGGCGGGAGCGGGTAATGCGGGTGATGGGCGTCGATCCAGGGTTGACCCGCTGCGGCCTGTCCGTCGTCGAGAGCGGTCGTGGCCGCCAGGTCATCGCGCTGGACGTCGACGTCGTGCGGACGCCGGCCGGCGAGCCGCTGGATCGCCGCTTGCTGGCGATCAGCGAGGCCGTCGACCACTGGCTGGACACCCACCGTCCCGACGTCCTGGCCATCGAGCGCGTTTTTGCCAATCAGAACGCGAACACCGCGATGGGCACCGCGCAGGCCGGCGGCGTGATCGCGCTCGCGGCCGCCAAACGCGACATCGTCGTCCACTTCCATACGCCCAGCGAGGTCAAGGCCGCGGTCACCGGCAACGGGGCCGCCGACAAGGCGCAGGTCACCGCGATGGTCACCAGAATCCTCGCGTTGCAGGCCAAACCGACGCCCGCCGACGCCGCTGACGCACTGGCCCTGGCGATCTGCCACTGCTGGAGGGCGCCGATGATCGCCCGGATGGCCGAGGCCGAGAAGAAGGCCGCCGAGCAACGCAGGAAGTTCGCCGCGAAGATCAAGGCCGCGCGATGATCGCCTCGGTGCGGGGAGAGGTGCTCGAGGTGGCGCTGGACCACGTCGTCGTCGAGGCCGCCGGCGTGGGGTACAAGCTGATGGCCGCCCCGTCCACGTTGTCGACCTTGCGCCGCGGCGACGAGGCCCGGCTGGTCACCGCGATGATCGTGCGCGAGGACTCGATGACGTTGTACGGTTTCGCCGACGCCGACGCCCGCGACCTGTTCCTGACGCTGCTGGGGGTCTCCGGTGTCGGGCCCAAGATCGCGCTGGCCACCCTCGCGGTGTACGACGCGCCCGCGTTGCGCCAGGCGCTGCACGACGGCGATGTCGCCGCGCTGACCCGGGTGCCGGGCATCGGCAGACGCGGGGCCGAGCGGATGGTGCTCGAGCTGCGCGACAAGGTGGGTGCGGGCACGACGGGCACGACGGCCGGCGCCGCACGCAACGGGCATACCGTGCGCGGTCCCGTCGTGGAGGCCCTGGTGGGTCTCGGCTTCGCCGCCAAGCAGGCCGAGGAGGCGACCGACAAGGTGCTGGCCGGCGATGCGGACGCGACGACGTCGGGCGCCCTGCGGGCCGCCCTCGCGCTGCTGGGGAAGTCGCGGTGAGCGAAGACGACCACGCCGAGACGCCCGAGGGGCATGCCGATCGCGAGCTGTCGCCGTCGCTGACCGTCGGCGAGGGTGACGTCGACGTCAGCCTGCGGCCCCGCTCGCTACGGGAGTTCATCGGCCAGCCGCGGGTGCGCGAGCAGTTGCAGCTGGTCATCGAGGGAGCCAAGAATCGCGGCGGCACGCCCGATCACATCCTGTTGTCCGGGCCGCCGGGCCTGGGCAAGACATCGCTGGCCATGATCATCGCCGCCGAGCTGGGGTCGTCGCTGAGGGTGACGTCCGGGCCCGCGTTGGAACGCGCCGGCGACCTGGCGGCCATGCTGTCCAACCTGATCGAGCACGACGTGCTGTTCATCGATGAGATCCACCGTATTGCCCGGCCCGCCGAAGAGATGCTCTACCTGGCCATGGAGGACTTCCGAGTCGACGTGGTCGTCGGCAAGGGCCCGGGGGCGACGTCGATCCCGCTGGAGGTGGCGCCGTTCACGCTGGTCGGCGCGACCACCCGGTCCGGCGCGCTGACCGGCCCGCTGCGCGATCGCTTCGGGTTCACCGCCCACATGGATTTCTACGAGCCGGCCGAACTGGAGCGGGTGCTGACCCGCTCGGCGGGGATCCTGGGCATCGAGCTGGGCGCCGGCGCCGGTGCGGAGATCGCCCGGCGCTCGCGCGGCACCCCGCGGATCGCCAACCGGTTGCTGCGCCGGGTCCGTGACTTCGCCGAGGTGCGCGCCGACGGTGTGATCACCCGCGACGTCGCCAAATCCGCCCTGGAGGTCTACGACGTCGACGAGCTGGGCCTCGACCGATTGGACCGGGCGGTGCTGTCGGCGCTGACCCGCAACTTCGGCGGCGGCCCGGTCGGGGTGTCGACGCTGGCGGTGGCCGTCGGGGAGGAGGTCGCCACCGTCGAGGAGGTGTGCGAGCCGTTCCTGGTGCGCGCCGGCATGGTCGCGCGCACCCCGCGCGGCCGGGTGGCCACCACGTTGGCCTGGACCCACCTGGGCATGACGCCGCCACCGGGGGCCGCCGCGCTCGGCCAGCCGGGCCTGTTCGACTGAGGAGCCCCGCCGCTTTTCTCTGGTGTTACAGCAATCCGAGCAACTGCAGGTCGGTCGCGTACTTGACGATGACCGGCGCCGTGACATGCGGAATGTCTTTGTCCGGGCCGATCTTCGCTCCTTGCACCGCGGCGCGGAAGCGATCGGTCGGCGCCAGCGACCCGCGCAGCGGCTTCTCGGGCTTGCCGTAGTTGTGTAGCAGCGGCAGCAGCGAGTACTGGCGCTGGCGCTCGGGCAGGGCCCGCAGCGCGGTCTCGAAGCGCTGAAACCACTGCGCGTAGTCGCCGACGCGGTGGATCCGGTACCCGGCATCGATGAGCCAGTCGACGTACTCGTCGAGCCCGATGCCGTCGTCGTAGGGGTTCATCGCGTGGTACGTCTGGAAGGCGTCGGCGTTGTCGAGCGCTTGCGCGCCCAGCGTGGAGATCGCCGCGGCGATGAACTCGACGGGCAGGCCGTCGTAGTGCGCGCGCGGCCGGTTGCCGTCGGCGTCCAGCTCGTAGAACGACCCGGGCGCGATCCCGGTGGCCACCAGGCTCAGCATCAGCCGGGTGAACATGTCGGGCAGGTTGAGCTGGCCCGCATAGGTGGTGTCGGCCAGGATCATGTCGCAGCGGAACACCGCGACCGGCAGGCCACACAGGTCGTGCGCCTCGCGCAGCAGCACCTCGCCGGCCCATTTGCTGGTGCCGTAGCCGTTGGCGTAGTCGTCGTTGACCTCGCGAATGGCGCTGACCTGCCGGATGTCGGCGTCCTCGATGAACTTGCCCGGCTCGATCTGGTCGCCCACACCGATCGTCGACACGTAGGTGTAGGGCTTGCGCTTGGTGGTCAGCGCGATCTTGATCAGCTCGGCGGTGCCCAGTGCGTTGGGGCCGAACAGCTCGCTGTAGGGCAGCACGTGGTTGACCAGTGCAGCCGGATCGACGATCAGGTCGACGGTGTCGGCCAGCCGCTGCCACGTCTGGGGGTCCAGGCCGAGGTTGGCCTCGCCCTTGTCGCCGGCGATGACCTCGAGATGGTCGGCGGCCAGCTTCTGGTAGTGCGCGAGCAACTCGGGATCCCCGCTGTCGAAGGTCTTGTCCAGGCGGGCCCGCGCGTCGTCGTCGGAGCGGGCCCGCACCAGCGCGATCACCTTGCCGTCGACGAGGTCCATGCGTTCCAGCCAGTCCAGCGCCAGGTAGCGGCCCAGGAAGCCGGTGGTGCCGGTCAGCAGCACCGTGCGCACCTCGGCGGTGGGCCCGGGCAGCGTCGGCGCTGCGGCCAGCGTCTCCTCGTCGAGGAACTTGTCCAGCGTCAGGTCGGCCGCCCGCACCGTCTTCGCGTCGCGGCCGTGCACGGTGGCGAACGTGGGCCGCTTGGAGCCCCGCCGCTCGGTCTCGATGTAGTCGGCGATGGCCGCCAGGTCGTTGGCCGGGCTGACGATGACGCCGACCGGCACGTCGATGTCGAAGATCTCGTACAGCAGGTTGCCGAACGTCAACGCCGACAACGAGTCCCCGCCCAGCTCGGTGAAGTGGATGTCGGGGGACAGCTCGGAGGAACCCGCGCCCAACAGGGCGCCGGCAGCCCGGCTCACCGTCTGCAGCACCGGCGCGTCGGCGCCGCTGCGGCGCAGCTCGACGAGTTCGTTGGCCTGCCCCTCGGCCAGCTCGGCGTAGAGCCGCTCCAGGCGCTCGCCGTAATGCGCCTTGAGTTTGGGCCAGGCCAGCTTGCGAATGCCGGTCAGCAGGCCGTTCTCCACCGTGAACGGAGTGGTCTCGACGATGAAGTCGCGCGGCATCTCGTAGGACTGTAGGCCCGTCTCCCCGGCGACCTTCTGCAGCGAGTCGGCGATCTGCGGCTTGAGCGCCGCCGGGTCGTCGACGCGCGCCAGGGCATCCTCGGTGGGCACCACGACCGCCAGCAGGTAGGGCTGGGCGCTGTTGCCGTAGACGTAGATCTGGCGGACCAGCGGGCTGTTGCCGAAGACGGCCTCCAGCTTGGCCAGGGTGACGAACTCGCCCTGCGCCAGCTTGAGGACGTTGTTGCGGCGGTCGACGTACACCAGCCGGTCGGGGCCGACCTCGGCGAAGACGTCCCCGGTGCGGTAGTAGCCGTCGTCGTCGAACACCCCGGCGGTGATCTCGGGCCGCTTGTAGTAGCCGGGGAACATGTTCAGGGTCTTGAGCAGCAGCTCGCCGCGCGGGTGCGGCCGGTCGGTGGCGAAGTAGCCCAACTCGGGGACGTCGATCAGCTTGTAGTCCAGGACGGGCGGGCGCTGCACCTCGCCGTCGAACAGCACCATGCCGGCCTCGGTGGAGCCGTAGCCGTCCGTCAGGTGCATTTCGAGCAGCGACTCCACCCAGGCCCGCAGCTCGGGGGACGTCGGCGCCGAGCCCGTCATCGCGAAGATGAACCGCCCACCCAGCAGATACCGGCGCTGCTCGGCGAGCACCGCGGCTTCCACCTGGGAGTGGTCGGCGGCGCCCGCAGCGAGCCGCTGCTGCACCTGGCGCTGGAAGTCGCCGAACAGCGTCTCCCAGATCCGCGGCACGAAATTCAGCTCGGTGGGCCGCACCAGGGCGAGGTCTTCCAGCAGCGTCGACAGGTCACTGCGGGCGGCGAAGTAGGCGGTACCGCCGTTGCCCAGCGTGCCGTAGAGGATCCCGCGACCCATGACGTGGCTCATCGGCATGAAGTTGAGGGTGATCGACGCGGCGCTGGGACCGAACCAGTTCCTGCTCGACCGGCACCACATCTTGGCCACATTGCTCTGCGGATACATCGCGCCCTTGGGGGCGCCGGTACTGCCGGAGGTGTAGATCAGCAGCGCCAGCGGGTCCTCTTCGGTCGGCTCGTCGGCCGACGCGGCATCCGGGCCGCCCGCAAGGCTCTTCCCGCGCTCGAGGGCCTCGGCCAGCGTCTCGACGCTCACCCCGGTGCCCTTCAGACGATTGCTGGCGGTCTCCACGGCCTCGCGCTCGTCGTCGACCTGCGGGTGATAGTCGAACACCACGAGCTTGGCGGGCGCGATTCCGCTCTCGCGGCCGGTCAGGATCAGCTCGACGGCCACGGGCAGCTGGTTCACGCTGGCCGCGATCGTGCTGGGCTTGGTCTCGGTCGCGATCGGCTGCAGCTGGGTGATCGCCGAGCCGGTCTGCAGCGGCACCGACACCGCGCCGATCAGGCCCAGAGCCACGTCGATGGTGGTGAAGTCAACGCTGTTGAAGCCCAGGACAGCCACCCGGTCACCGGGGTGCACCGAGTCTGCGGTCAGGGCACGCGCCAGCGCGTCGGCCCGCTCGTTCAGCTCACCGTAGGTGAAGGTCTCGAAGCGGGGGAGCAGTTCGAGCACCGTGCGTCCGGTCTTGGGATGTTCGACGAACTCCACGACGCGCTGCCCCAGGGCCGGCCGGTCGGCATAGCGCTCCAGCACGGTCCGGATCACCCGTGACAGCCCCAGACCAGGCTGATCGAGGGCCTCGGCGACGGCCGGGTCCGGTCGGGTGGCGGCGAACTGAGGGTCGGTTGCGGTCAGGTGCTCGACGCGGCGCGCGAGCCACTCTTCGTGAGTTGTGTTCGACCCGTGAGTTTTTTTCGACATAAGACAGTTCCTTGTGCGTTTTGGATCTAAGTAGGTAATTTGCGCAGCTCCGCGCTTCTGCTTAGAACGTTAGCTAATGTAATCAAATTTCTCCAAGAGCGGGTTCCGCAAGTGTGAGCTTGCCCACGGCGATCGGCGCACGGCAATAATGATGCGCAGCGATGCGCGGTGCCCCCCGGGTCAGAGTTCGGAAAGGATTCCGGCCAGGACGTCGAGTCCCTCGCCGAGCAATTCGTCGCTGATAGTCAGTGGGGGCAACAGCCGGATCACGTTCCCGTACATGCCACAGGTCAAGACGATGACCCCGGCCGCATGGGCAGCGCTCGCCAGCTGACCGGTCAGCTCGGCGTCCGGGTCCGCGGTCCCCGACTTCACCAGTTCGACGGCGACCATCGCGCCGCGGCCGCGGACGTCGCCGATCCGGTCGTCATTGGACTGCAGCCGCGTCAGCCGGTCGATCATCAGCCGTTCCAGCTGCCGGGCCCGTTCGACGAGGTTGTCGTGCTCGATGGTCTCGATGGTGGCCAGCGCCGCTGCGCACACCACCGGGTTTCCGCCGAAGGTGCCGCCCAAACCGCTGACGTGGGGGGCGTCCATGATCTCGGCGCGGCCGGTGACGGCCGACAACGGAAGGCCGCCGGCGATGCCTTTTGCGGTGCAGATCAGGTCGGGCTCAAGACCGTGTGGTCCCTCATGCTCGCACGCGAACATCGCACCTGTGCGGGCGAAGCCCGTCTGTACCTCGTCGGCGATGAACACCACGTCGTTGCTGCGACACCAATCCAGCAGCGCGGGCAGGAACCCCTCGGCCGGGACGATGAACCCGCCCTCGCCCTGGATCGGCTCGATGATCACGGCGGCCAGGTTGCCGGCACCGACCTGCTTCTCCATGACGCCGATCGCCCGCTCGGCGGCCAGTGCACCGTTGGTGGCCATCTCCTTGTCCGACAGCCCGTCGCGATAGGGGTAGGACAGCGGCGCCCGATAGACCTCCGGCGCGAACGGTCCGAAGCCGCTCTTATAGGGCATGGACTTCGCGGTGAGCGCCATGGCCAGGTTGGTGCGGCCATGGTAGGCGTGGTCGAAGGCCACGACTGCGGGCTTGCGGGTGTAGGACCGTGCCACCTTGATGGCGTTCTCGACCGCCTCGGCTCCGGAGTTGAACAGCACCGAACGCTTCTCGCCGGATCCCGGGGTGATTCGGTTGAGCTCCTCTGCGACGGCGACGTACTGCTCGTAGGGCGTCACCATGAAGCAGGTGTGGGTGAACTCGGCCACCTGCGCGCGCACCGCGTCCACGACGCGCGGCGCGGAGTTGCCGATCGTGGTGACCGCGATGCCCGAACCCAGGTCGATGAGCCGGTTGCCGTCGACGTCCTCGACGATGCCGCCCGCGGCACGCGCGGCGAACACCGGCATCGTGACGCCCACACCGGCCGAGACCGCCGCGGTCCGGCGTCTGGTCAGTTCCAGCGAGGCGGGACCGGGGATCTCGGTGACCAGCTGGCGAGTCTGCTCGAGGCCGGCCACGATCTCCTCCTCACCGCGGCGCGCCTTTCGCGCCACGAAAGCCACCCTATCTGGGCGCGGCGGGGCCGCCGAAAAGTGCCTGCGCCCGGTGCCGGTGGGGCCTAGCTGCGGCTTGTCGCACCGAGAAGGCAGACTGGACGCCGGGTCGACACACCGAGACGAAAGACGGGCGCCGCCATGGAGAGTTTGGTCCTGTTCCTGCCGTTCCTGCTCATCATGGGCGGGTTCATGTATTTCGCGTCGCGTCGCCAGAAGCGGGCGATGCAGTCGACCATCGACCTGCAGGAGTCGCTGCGCCCCGGGGACCGGGTGCACACCACCTCAGGGATGGAAGCCACCATCGTCGCGATCGCCGACGACACCGTCGAGCTCGAGATCGCGCCCGGCGTGGTGACCCGATGGATGAAACTGGCCGTTCGCGACCGGATCCTGCCCGACGAATTCGACGAACTCGACGAACTCGACGAAGACGAACCCTCGAGCGGGTTGCCGGGCCCCGGCGAACGCGGGGATGCCGCCGACCCCTCCGGCGAAAGCCCGCTGCGCAAGAATTTCTGACAGGTTCCCGGCTACCCGGACCGCTTGCGCGATGCCCGCAAGGGTGACACGTAGTCTCTGTCCTGGGGTCTCTGTCCTGGGTACGAAACCGATTCTCAAGGAGATAGAAGGAACGTGGCATCGTCTTCGGCGCCGGTGCACCCTGCCCGCTACCTGTCAGTTTTCTTGATCCTGCTCGTGGGCTTGTACCTGTTGGTGTTCCTGACCGGCAACAAGCGTGCCGCCCCCAAGCTCGGCATCGACCTGCAGGGCGGCACCCGCGTCACCCTGACGGCGCGGACGCCCGACGGCTCGGCCCCCAGCCGTGAGGCGTTGGCGCAGGCGCAGGAGATCATCAGTGCGCGGGTCAACGGGCTGGGTGTCTCCGGTTCGGAGGTCGTCGTCGACGGCGACAACCTGGTCATCACGGTCCCGGGGAAGGACGGCAGCGAAGCCCGCAACCTTGGGCAGACCGCACGGCTGTACATCCGGCCGGTGCTCAACTCGATGCCGGCGCAGAGCGTCGAACCCCAGCCGCCCCAACAGGGTGAGCCGGGGCCCGTTGGCGCGCCGGGGACCCCGCCCGCGCCCGGCGCACCCCCGCCGTCGGCGCAGCAGACTCCGGGGGCTCCGGAGGCAAAGCCTCCGTCCCCGCCCGCGCCGGGCGGTCACCCGGGTGCCCAGCCCCGGCCCTACCCGCAGGACCCGCCGCCGTCGCCGAGCCCGGCGCCGCCCGCGCCGGGTGGCCCGGTAGCAGGGCCCGCGCCCGGGGAGCAGCCCGCGCCGGCGGATCCGCGCAAGGACCTCGCCCAGCGCATCGCCGCGGAGAAGAAGTGGCGGCAGAGCACCAAGCAGGGCATCCAGTTCCTCGCCCTGCAGTTCGAGGCCACCCGCTGCGGCAAGGACGACATCCTCGCCGGTAACGACGACCCCAACCTGCCCCTGGTGACCTGCTCCACCGACCACAACACGGCGTACCTGCTGGCGCCGTCGATCATCAGTGGTGACCAGATCGCCAACGCCACCTCGGGCATGAACCAGCACGGCATCGGTTACGTCGTCGACCTGCAGTTCAAGCCGTCGGCGGCCGGTGTCTGGGCCGACTTCACCGCCTCCCACATCGGCACCCAGACGGCGTTCACGCTGGACTCGCAGGTGGTCAGCGCGCCGCTGATCCAGGAAGCGATCCCCGGCGGCCGTACCCAGATCACCGGCGGCGACCCCCCGTTCACCGCCGCCTCGGCGCGCCAGCTGGCCAACGTCCTCAAATACGGGTCGCTACCCCTGTCCTTCGAGTCGTCGGAGGCCCAGACCGTGTCGGCGACGCTGGGGCTGACCTCCCTGCGGGCGGGGCTCATCGCGGGTGCCATCGGCCTGGTCCTGGTGTTGCTGTATTCGCTGCTCTACTACCGGGTGTTGGGGTTGTTGACGGCATTGTCCCTGACCGCCTCGGGCGCGATGGTTTTCGCGATCCTGGTACTGCTTGGCCGGTATATCAACTACACGCTGGACCTGGCCGGCATCGCGGGTCTGATCATCGGTATCGGCACCACCGCCGACTCGTTCGTGGTGTTCTTCGAGCGCATCAAGGACGAGATCCGCGAGGGCCGCTCGTTCCGGTCGGCCGTGCCGCGAGGCTGGGCGCGGGCCCGCAAGACGATCGTCTCGGGCAACGCCGTCACCTTCCTGGCCGCCGCGGTGCTCTACTTCCTGGCGATCGGCCAGGTGAAGGGATTCGCGTTCACATTGGGCCTGACCACAATCCTCGACCTGGTGGTCGTGTTCCTGGTGACCTGGCCGCTGGTGTATCTGGCCTCCAAGTCCCCGACGCTGGCCAAGCCGGCCTACAACGGCCTCGGCGCGGTGCAGCAGGTCGCCCGCGAACGCCGGGCCGCCACGCAGGTGAAGACGGGACGGGCATAACACGATGGCTTCCCGAGACAAGACCGGAAACGCTGCGGCATCCAGCGGTGCTGTGGAGCTGACCGAGAGCATCACCCAACCGGCCCGCCGCAGCTTCGTCACGCGGCTCTACACCGGCACCGGGGCGTTTGAGGTGGTGGGTAGGCGCCGGCTGTGGTTCGGCATCAGCGGCGCGATCGTGGCGGTCGCGATCGTCAGCATCCTGGTGCGCGGGTTCACCTTCGGCATCGACTTCAACGGCGGCACGACGGTGTCGATGCCGCGCGGTGACGCCCAGATCTCCAAGGTCGCCGAGGTCTTCAACAAGACCGTCGGCAAGGACCCGGAATCGGTGGTGGTCGTCGGCAACGGCGCCTCGGCGACCGTTCAAATCCGTTCCGAGACGCTGTCCAACGACCAGACCAGCCGGCTGCGCAACGCACTGTTCGACGCGTTCCAGCCGAAGGGCGCCGACGGCAAGCCCAGCAAGCAGTCCATCAGCGACTCGGCAGTGTCAGAGACCTGGGGCGGCCAGATCACCAGCAAGGCGCTGATCGCGCTGGTGGTGTTCCTGGCGCTGGTCGCCCTCTACATCACCGTGCGCTACGAGCGCTACATGACGCTGTCGGCGATCGCGGCGATGTTCTTCGACCTGACCGTCACCGCGGGCGTCTACTCGCTGGTCGGCTTCGAGGTCACCCCCGCCACGGTCATCGGCCTGCTGGCAATCCTCGGGTTCTCCCTCTACGACACCGTCATCGTGTTCGACAAGGTCGAGGAGAATACCCACGGGTTCCAGCACACCGCCCGGCGCACCTTCGCCGAGCAGGCCAACCTGGCGATCAACCAGACCTTCATGCGCTCGATCAACACCAGCCTGATCGGTGTGCTGCCGGTGCTGTCGCTGATGGTGATCGCGGTCTGGCTGCTGGGTGTCGGCACCTTGAAAGACCTGGCGCTGGTACAGCTGATCGGCATCGTGATCGGCACCTACTCCTCGATCTTCTTCGCGACGCCGTTGCTGGTCACCCTGCGCGAGCGCACCGAGCTGGTGCGCACCCACACCCGCCGGGTCATGCGTCGCCGCGGGGACGGCGACGATGCGGCCGAGATGACGGAGACGGCGGATTCCGGCGGCGACACCGAACCCGCGCAGGACGGCACGGCGGCTGCCACGGAAGCCGCAGGGTCCGGCAAGCCCGCCCCGAACAAGCCCGCGCCGGGCGCCCGGCCCGCGCGGCCCGCCGGCACCCGGCGTCCGAGCGGCAAGCGAAACGCCGGCCGGAGGTAGTCAGCATGGCCGGCTGGCGCGGATGGGCGATCGTTGCTCTGGCCGCGGTGCTGACGGGCGCAATGACGTTGACCGGGTGTTCGGGCAGTGCCGCGTCGCAGGTCGACTACGTGGTCGACGGCTCGCTGGTCACCTACAACACCAACACCGTCGCGGGGGCAGCGTCGGCCGGCGCCCAGGCCTTCGCCCGCACCCTCACGGGCTTCGGCTACCACGGGCCGGACGGGCAGGTGGTGGCCGACCACGACTTCGGCACCGTCTCGCTCGTGGACGGGGCGCCGCTGGTGCTCGACTACCAGATCGCCGACAAAGCCGTCTACTCCGACGGCAAGCCGGTGACCTGCGACGATCTCGTCCTGGCCTGGGCGGCCCAGTCCGGCCGGTTTCCCGGCTTCGACGCGGCCACCCAGGGTGGCTACATCGACATCGCGAACGTCGACTGCAAGCCGGGCCAGAAGAAGGCCCGCGTGTCCTTCGCGCCGGACCGCGGCGTCGTCGACTACGTGCAGCTGTTCACTGCGACCTCGATGATGCCGTCGCACGTCATCGCCGACCAGCTGCATGCCGACGTGACCGCAGCCCTGCTGAACAACGATGAGCGAATGGTCGAACGGATCGCCCGACTCTGGAACACCACCTGGGACCTCAAGCCCGGGCTCGATCTCCGGCGTTTTCCGTCGTCGGGGCCATACAAGATCGAATCGGTCCTCGACGGCGGCGCGGTGGTGCTCGTTGCCAACGACCGGTGGTGGGGCCCCCGCGCGATCACGAAACGGGTGATCGTGCGGCCGCAGGGCGCCGACATCCAGGACCGGGTCAACAGCCGCAGCGTCGACGTGGTCGATGTGGCGACCGGTTCGGCCGGGGCGCTGGCCACCCCGGACGACTACGAGCGCGACAACTCGCCGTCGGACGGCGTCGAGCAGCTGATCTTCGCGCCGCGGGGGCCGCTGGCGCAGCCGGCGAACCGCCGTGCGTTCGCCCTCTGTACCCCGCGCGACACGATCGCCCGCGACGCGGGGGTGCCGATCGCCAACTCGCGGCTGGAGCCGGCCATCGACGACGCGGTCGCCAGGGGGGAGGCCGGCGCCGACGCCGAACGCTTCAGCAGGGCCGATCCCGGCGCCGCCCGCGATGCGCTCGGCGGTGCGCCGTTGACCGTGCGGATCGGCTACCACGGGCCCAACGCGCGGTTGGCGGTCACCGTGGGGACGATCGCCACATCGTGCGCCGCAGCCGGTGTCACCGTCGCCGGCGTGACCCTGGATTCCTCGGGGCCGCAGGCGCTGCGGGACGGGAAGGTCGACGTGTTGCTGGCCAGCACCGGCGGCGCCAGCGGCAGCGGATCGACCGGGTCGTCGGCGATGGACGCCTACGACCTGCACAGGGGTAACGGCAACAACTTGTCCGGGTTCGCGAACGATCAGGTCGACGGCATCATCGGCGGGCTTGCTGTATCCGCCGACCCCGCCGAGCGGGCCAGACTGGTGGCGGAGGCGGCGCCGGTACTGTGGGGGGACATGCCGACTTTGCCCCTCTATCGACAGCAACGCACGCTGTTGATGTCGAAGAAGATGTACGCGGTGACCAAGAATCCGACCCGCTGGGGCGTGGGCTGGAACATGGATCGATGGGCCCTGGTGCAGTGAGGTTCCCGGTGCAATGAGGTTTGCATGACACGTTCCGATACGGCCGTGTCGTCGGCTGCGCTGGCCGACCTGATCGCTTCACTGACCCGCACGGTGGCCGATTTTCCCAAGCCCGGCGTGCAGTTCAAGGACCTCACCCCGCTGTTCGCCGACCGCGATGCGCTGGCGGCGGTGACGGACGCGCTGGCGGGCACGGCGTCCGGCGCGGACCTGGTGGCCGGCATCGAGTCCCGGGGGTTTCTGGTCGGCGCGGCCGTGGCCACCCGGCTGAAGACCGGTGTGCTGGCGATCCGCAAGAGCGGAAAGCTGCCGCCCCCGGTGCTCGGTGAGAACTACACCAGGGAGTACGGCGATGCCTGCATCGAGATTCCCGCCGATGGCCTTCACCTGCGGGACCGCAGCGTTTTTCTCGTCGACGACGTGCTGGCCACCGGCGGCACGTTCGCCGCGGCGGCCCGGTTGCTGGAGCGCGCCGGGGCGCGCGTGACGGGGGCCGGGGTGGTGGTGGAACTGGCCGCGCTGGGCGGTCGCGCCGCGGTGGCGCCGCTGCCGGTGCACAGCCTGAGCTGTGCCTAGCGGGGCCACCTTGGCGATATCCTCGGAGTCGGAGGTGACCACCGTGACGGATGATCAGCGCACGGCGCAAACCGTTGCGCCGCCGGCCGACGAGGAGACACCCCAGCCTCCCGCCGATACCCCCAAGACCGGCAGCCACGCCTCGCGCCGGGTCCGGGCCCGGCTGGCCCGCCGGATGACCGCCCAGCGCAGCACCCTCAACCCCGTGCTGGAGCCGCTGGTCGCGGTGCACCGGGAGGTCTATCCCAAGGCGAACACGCAGTTGCTGGAGCGGGCTTTCGAGGTGGCCGACGAGCGGCACGCCACGCAGTACCGACACTCCGGCGACCCCTACATCACGCACCCCCTGGCGGTGGCCAACATCCTGGCCGAGCTGGGAATGGACACCACAACGCTGGTCGCCGCGTTGTTGCACGACACCGTCGAGGACACCGGGTACACTCTCGAGGCGCTCTCCGAGGAGTTCGGCGACGAGGTCGGTCATCTGGTCGACGGCGTGACGAAGCTGGACCGCGTGGTGCTGGGCAGCGCCGCCGAGGGCGAGACCATCCGCAAGATGATCACCGCGATGGCCCGCGATCCCCGGGTGTTGGTGATCAAGGTCGCCGACCGGCTGCACAACATGCGCACGATGCGTTTCCTGCCGCCGGAGAAGCAGGCGCGCAAGGCCCGCGAGACGCTGGAAGTGATTGCACCCCTTGCGCATCGGCTCGGTATGGCAAGCGTCAAGTGGGAATTGGAAGATCTGGCGTTCGCTATCCTGCATCCCAAGAGGTACGAGGAGATCGTCCGGCTCGTCGCCGGCCGTGCGCCATCCCGGGACACCTACCTGGCCAGGGTGCGCGCCGAGATCACCAACACGCTCAATGCTTCCAAGATCAAGGCGACAGTGGAGGGCCGCCCCAAGCACTACTGGTCGATCTACCAGAAGATGATCGTCAAGGGGCGCGACTTCGACGACATCCACGATCTGGTCGGCATCCGCATCCTGTGCGACGAGGTCCGGGACTGCTATGCAGCTGTCGGCGTGGTCCACTCGCTGTGGCAGCCGATGGCCGGGCGCTTCAAGGACTACATCGCCCAGCCCAGATACGGTGTCTACCAGTCGTTGCACACCACCGTCGTCGGGCCGGAGGGCAAGCCGCTCGAAATCCAGATCCGCACCCGCGACATGCACCGCACCGCCGAATACGGCATCGCCGCGCACTGGCGTTACAAGGAGGCCAAGGGCCGCAACGGCATTCCGCATCCGCATGCCGTCGCCGAGATCGACGACATGGCCTGGATGCGTCAGCTTCTCGACTGGCAGCGCGAAGCGGCGGACCCGGGTGAGTTCCTGGAGTCCTTGCGCTACGACCTCGCGGTGCAGGAGCTCTTCGTCTTCACCCCCAAGGGGGATGTCATCACGCTGCCGACCGGGTCGACGCCGGTGGACTTCGCCTACGCCGTGCACACCGAGATCGGTCACCGCTGCATCGGCGCCCGGGTCAACGGGCGCTTGGTGGCGCTGGAGCGCAAGCTCGAAAACGGCGAAGTCGTCGAGATTTTCACCTCCAAGGCACCCAACGCCGGGCCCTCACGCGACTGGCAGCAGTTCGTGGTGTCGCCGCGGGCCAAGGCGAAGATCCGGCAGTGGTTCGCCAAGGAGCGCCGCGAGGAAGCTCTGGAGGCCGGCAAGGAGGCCATCGCCCGCGAGGTTCGCCGCGGCGGGCTTCCGTTGCAGCGCCTGGTCAACGGCGGCTCCGTGGCGGCGGTCGCCCGCGAGTTGCACTACGCCGACGTGTCTGCGCTCTACAGCGCGATCGGCGAGGGACACGTATCGGCCAAGCACGCGATGCAACGGCTGCTGGCCGAACTCGGTGGAATCGACCAGGCCGAAGAAGAGCTGGCCGAACGGTCCACGCCGACGACCATGCTGCGCCGCCCGCGCAGCAACGAAGACGTCGGTGTCTCGGTCCCGGGCGCGCCGGGAGTGCTGACCAAGCTGGCCAAGTGCTGCACGCCGGTGCCGGGCGACGCGATCATGGGTTTCGTCACCCGCGGCGGCGGCGTCAGCGTGCACCGCACCGACTGCACCAACGCCGCGTCGTTGCAGCAGCAGTCCGAGCGCATCATCGAGGTGCGGTGGGCGCCGTCGGCGTCGTCGGTGTTCCTGGTGGCCATTCAGGTCGAGGCACTCGACCGCCACCGGTTGCTCTCCGACATCACCCGCGTGCTGGCCGACGAGAAGGTGAACATCCTGTCTGCATCGGTGACCACCTCGTCAGGCGACCGGGTGGCGGTCAGCCGGTTCACCTTCGAGATGGGCGATCCCAAGCATCTCGGGCACCTGCTCAACGTGGTGCGCAACGTCGAGGGCGTGTACGACGTCTACCGGGTGACGTCCGCGGCCTGAGTTTCTGCGCGGCCTGATCCGTAGCAAGCCTTCTACGCCAGCTCTGCTACGACCTTTTGTGCTGCGACCATGAGCTGGGCAACGGTGAAATCCTTCACGTCGATACGCACGTCCGTCAGGATTTTCGGCAACGGTTCGGCGAGGTGTTCCTGGACTGCGGCGACAAGCAGATCGGCCGCATTGGAATGACCGTCACCGTGTCCGAATATCACGATCATGTCGGCGCCGCGTACTTCTTCTACGACTGCGCGGTAGTAGGTCGGATCCTCCGGTGCGCGTTGCCCTGGGTAGTTGCCTTTGATGTGTCGAAGGTGGCGCAGGTGCCCGTGAGGGTCGTAAGGGCTGATGGTTTCGAGCTCGGCGGTCGGCGGTTCGAACTCGTAGATCGTCGACTCGTGATGGTCGATCACGACCAAGAGGTGTCGCCCTGGTTTCGGCTCAGCGACCGGCTGACTTGTCTCCTGTAGAAAGTGTCGGATCGCTACCACCAGGTCCGCGGGTAGATCGCCATGAGCGGGCGGGTGAAAGACCGCGGTGTGTTCTCCGATCCTGACGCGGAAGCGGTCGCCACTTTCGGGTATGACTTCGCCGAGTGCCTCGAACAAGCCCTGTACTGCGTCCCACTTGATGTTGTGGCTCAACGGGTGGCCAGTCAGCTTCTCCAATGTGCGCCGCTGATGGTTGTTCAAGTGTGACTGATCGGTCGCCATGTGTTGTCCCGTTCGGTGTTGGTTAGCGCGCGTTGGTTGGTGACATCGACCAGGTGTCAGGTCGTCGCACCGGGTCAGCGGTCATTCGAATGACCTGTGCTGAGCCTGAATTCGTCGACAGGCCGGTGATGTGATCGGCATGACCGATCAGGTTGCGCCGAGAGCGGCAGCGCTGTTCGCGCCACTCATCGACGACAAGTCGTCAAAGCCTACCGGGCCGGATGTTGACGGTTGTGCAATTTGCCCGTCCGGCTCGCACGGCCCTCGACCTCGGTATCTATCAGTGAGTGTCTTCTGCACTCGCATGCCGCCAGCCGTGGCCGAGTTCGTTGTCGTGCAGGGCGCGGAGTTGATGTGCGTAGTGGTCGAGACGGTCGGCGGCCTGCTTCATCTCCTTGAAATCGTGTCCGTGGTCGCGCGCGGCGGTTTTCTCTTCGGCCCGCTTACGCACGATGTGCAGTTCCTCCCGACTCAACTCGACGATCTTTTCCAGTGTCTCTTCGAGATTCATACAGTACCTCCTGCGTTGCGGCACGATCTTGGATAATCGGCACCAGGGCGTTGCGATGATTGAAAAGATAGTTCACAGCCCACCGAACGACCCCGGCTGGTGCGCACGGCTGTCAGGATCGAGCCGCGTCAGTCGAGCAACAGCGACGTGATCGTGACCTCGCTGGCCGGCTGCCCGTCCTCACCGCCACCGGCGACGCCGGCATCGGCGATCTTGTCGAGGGTGGCCAGCCCGTCGGCCTGGATCGTGCCGAACACCGTGTATTTGGGCGGCAGCTCGGAGTCCTTGTAGACCAGGAAGAACTGGCTGCCGTTGGTGCCCGGACCGGCGTTGGCCATCGCCAGCGTGCCGCGCGGATACAACACCGGCTGGTCGAGCTTGGGGTCGTTGGGCGGGTACTGGTCGGTCGGGTACTCGTTGGCGAACTGATAACCGGGGCCGCCGGTGCCCTTGGCTGTCGGGTCGCCGCACTGCAGGACGCCCAGCGTCGGGGACGTGGTCAGCCGGTGGCACTGGGTCCCGTCGAAGTACTTCTGCTGTGCCAGACTGGCGAAGCTGTTGACGGTGCAGGGGGATTCGTTGTTGGCCAGCATCAGGCCGACCGGACCCTGGTTGGTCATCATGCTCGCGCTCACTTGCGCGGGTTCCGTGGACACTTTGCCGGTGCGTGGCGGCTTGACATCCTTGGCGGCCGGCTCTCCGGTCGCCGGGTACTGGCAGTCGGCGCCCAGGTTGGCCGACGGCGTGAACGGCGGTAACGGCGGGACGGCCGCCGTCTGCGGAGCCGTGGCCGTCGTGGTCGTCTGCGCCGGGCTGCCCATGGTGGTGGTCGTGGCGGGCGCCGCGGTGCTGCCCCCGCTGTCGTGTTCGTGACGGTTGTTGACGACTGCCAGCGCCAACGCGGTGATCACGGCCACCGAAACGACCGCGCCGGCGGCGATCACCAAGATCCGGCGCATTCGGGCCTGTTTCGCGCGGCGCGCGAGCTGCCGCTCCAATTTGCGTTTGGCTGTGGCGCGTCGCTGTTCATTGGTCGGCACGAAAACTCAGGCTAATGTGGGCGCCGCGACCGGTGACACGCGGCCCCATGGGAAACTGGGAACCGTGTTGATCACCGGATTTCCTGCCGGGATGTTGCAGTGCAACTGCTACGTCCTGGCCGAGCGGCCCGGAAGCGATGCCGTCGTGGTGGATCCGGGGCAGCGTGCCATGAGCCCGCTGCGCCGCATCCTCGACGAGCATCGGCTGACGCCGTCCGCGGTGCTGCTCACCCACGGGCACATCGACCACATGTGGTCGGCGCAGAAGGTTTCCGACACCTTCGGCTGCCCCACCTACATCCATCCCGAGGACCGGTTCATGCTCAAAGACCCGATCTACGGCCTGGGACCGCGGCTGGCGCAGGTGGTCGCGGGGGCGTTCTTCCGCGAGCCCAGGCAGGTGGTGGAGCTGGATCGCGACGGCGACAAGCTCGACCTGGGCGGTGTCAGCGTCAACGTGGATCACACCCCAGGGCACACCCGCGGCTCGGTCGTCTTCCGGGTCCTTCAGGCGGGTGCCGCCGACGCCGACGTGGTGTTCACCGGCGACACCCTGTTCGAGCGCTCCGTGGGCCGCACCGACCTGCACGGCGGCAGCGGCCGCGACCTGCTGACCTCCATCGCCGGTAAGCTGCTGGTGCTCGACGACAAGACCGTGGTGCTGCCCGGGCACGGCAACGCCACCACCATCGGCGCCGAGCGCCGGCACAATCCCTTCCTCGAGGGCCTGAGCCCGTGACGGAATTTACGGCGTTCTCCGCCCCCAAGGGGGTGCCGGACTATGTCCCGCCGGACTCGGCCCAGTTCGTGGCCGTGCGTGACGGTTTGCTCGGCGCCGCCCGGCGGGCCGGTTACGGCGCCATCGAGCTGCCCATCTTCGAGGACACGGCGCTGTTCGCGCGCGGCGTCGGGGAGTCCACCGACGTGGTGTCCAAGGAGATGTACACCTTCGGCGACCGCGGCGACCGCTCGGTCACCCTGCGGCCCGAGGGGACCGCCGGGGTGGTGCGCGCGGTGATCGAGCACGGTCTGGACCGCGGCGCGCTGCCGGTCAAGCTGTGTTACGCCGGACCGTTCTTCCGCTACGAGCGTCCGCAGGCCGGGCGCTACCGGCAGCTGCAGCAGGTCGGCGTGGAGGCGATCGGCGTCGACGACCCGGCGCTGGACGCCGAGGTGATCGCCGTCGCCGACGCCGGCTTCCGCGCGCTGGGCCTGGACGGGTTCCGGCTGGAGATCACCTCCCTGGGCGATGAGACCTGCCGCCCGCAGTACCGGGAGTTGTTGCAGGAGTTCCTGTTCGGGCTTGACCTCGACGAGGACACTCGCAGGCGCGCCAAGATCAACCCGCTGCGCGTGCTCGACGACAAACGGCCGCAGGTGCGGGCGATGACGGCCGGCGCGCCGGTGCTGCTCGACCATCTGTCCGACGTCGCCAAGGCGCACTTCGACACCGTGCTGGCCCATCTGGACGCGTTGGGCGTGCCGTACGCGATCAACCCGCGCATGGTGCGCGGCTTGGACTACTACACCAAGACCACGTTCGAGTTCGTGCACGACGGCCTGGGCGCGCAGTCCGGCATCGGCGGCGGCGGCCGCTACGACGGCCTGATGCGCCGGCTCGGCGGCCAGGACCTGTCCGGCATCGGTTTCGGGCTGGGTGTGGATCGCACGCTGCTGGCGCTGCGGGCCGAGGGCAAGAGCGCGGGGGACACGACGCGCTGTGACGTGTTCGGTGTGCCGCTGAGCGAGGCCGCCAAGTTGCGGCTGGCGGTGCTGGCCGCGCGGCTGCGCGGGGCCGGTGTGCGCGTCGACCTGGCCTACGGCGACCGGGGCCTCAAGGGGGCCATGCGCGCCGCCGACCGCTCGGGCGCCCGTTTCGCCCTCGTGGCCGGGGACCGCGACCTCGAGGCCGGCACGGTCGGGATGAAGGACCTTTCGACCGGCGAGCAGGTGCCGGTGTCGGTGGATTCGGTTGTCGACGAGGTAGTTTCGCGGCTAGGGCGCTGACACCGGGACGGCGGGCCCGTTCTGTCAAAGCCTTCCACTATTGTCGAACTTATGTTCGAATATGGGAACGTGTTCCGGGGAGGGCGGGGTGAAAACAGGATTCTGACACTCGTGCTCAACGGCAACAATCCACGGTTCCCGCGCGGATGACGACGGACGCCCTCCAGCACCAAACTAATCCACAGGCTCACCGGCACCATAGAACGTCCGGAGTCGACCGAAACACCCAACAAGTCTGCTCCGACCGGCACCAACACACCAAGGCCCTCAGCGACCACCCGCACCGGCGACCAACGACCCATTTTCGCCCGCCACGGCGGGGCGGCGCCCCGGAGAACTAAGCCCGGATTTCCTCGGACGCGGAGGGCACAGGGTTGGGGTGGCACGCCAGTTGGAGGATTGCCGCAAGCTCGTCGCGGATCGGGGCTGGCCGGTCGGGGCCGAGTATGTCGACAACGATGTGTCGGCGTTCTCCGTTAAGCCGCGCCGCAAGTACGCACAGATGCTGACCGATCTGGCATCCGGTGATCGTGATGCGGTGATCGTTTACAACCTGGATCGGCTGCATCGGCGTCCGGTGGAGTTGGAGGAGTTCGTCACGTTGTGTGAATCGGTCGCGCCGACATCGACCTCGGTAACGATGACAGGTTGTTCATGGCCCGCATTTTCGCGGCGTTCGCCGCCAAGGCGTCTGGCCGCAAGTCGGCGCGTATCCGCCGCAAGATGTTGCAGAACGCCCAGGCCGGGCTGCCGCATGGTTCAGCGCCCCCGTTCGGGCATGAAGCCGACAAGGTCACCGTACGCGTATCAGAGGCCGCGGTGGTCCGTGAGATGGCGGAACGGTATCTGGCGGGCCAGTCCCTGCGGTCGTTGACGATCTGGCTCAACGAGTCCGAGGTCGCCCCGAGCGTGGCGAAGTCGTGGCAGACCTCGGCGATGCGCCAGGTGTTGTCCTCGGGTCGTATCGCCGGGCTGCGGGAGTATCGCGGGGAGGTCATCGGCACCGCGATGTGGCCGGCGATCATCACCCCGGCAGAGCGGGATCGGGTGTTGGCGCGGATGGCGGCACGCTCGGTGACCAAGACCCGCACGGCCCGCACCTGACTATTGTCGGGGATGCCGCGTTGCGGACGCTGCGGCAACCGGCTGTATTCCCCAGCCCGGCAAAGCAATCCGCAGAATATGGTCCGCCGCTACGTGTGTCTGAAAGGCCCGGGTCATGGTGGGTGCGGCCGGTTGACGGTGGTCGCCGCCCCCGTCGAGGAACTGCTGGCCGAAGCGGTGTTGGCGCGGCTGGATTCACCGCAGTTGGCCGACGTGCTGGCCGGCAAAGCCACCGCTGATGCGGATGTCGCCGCGCTGGCGGCGGCGCAAGTCGAGGCGGATCACGAACGCCTTGATGAGCTGGCGGGGCTGTATGCCGACGGTGCCATTACTGCACGGGAGTGGATCGCGGCGCGTGATCCGATCACCGACCGCATCACTGCCGCCCGCTGCGACATTGCCGCCGCCACCGACACGACCGCGGTCTACGAGTTGGCCGGCACCGGCGGTGCACTGCGCACCGAGTGGGTTGATCTGGACCTGGGCCGCCAGCAGGCGACCGTCAGAGCGGTGTTGGATCACGCGGTCATCGCACCGGGCACTCCGGGTGCGCGCCGCCTGGACATCGACCGGGTGGCTCCGGTGTGCCGGGTCTGACCCGCCGACGACGCCGTGCGATCGGCCCCCAGAAGGGTCGCGATCCGCTTGATGACGGTCGGGTCGGTCACAGTGACCGGCACGTCGTGGCGTTCACACGATGCAGTCAGCCAGGCGATGAACTCGGGACGCTCATGGAGCGGCAGCACGCCGGAGTCCCCTCTCTGTCAACCTTGAGTGAGACACTTCGAGGCGAGGTGTTTAACGAGTCCGAGGGCGATTACGGAGAGAACAAGGTTGAGCAACAACAGTACCGCTGCCCGGCGATCGTCGGTCACTGCGGAAGACGTGCCTGACCCGCAGGTAACGGAGCGGGCGCATCGGCGCACGTTTACTGCCAAATACAA
>NZ_JBMIOP010000265.1:0-2423 GCF_049197365.1 Mycobacterium sp. THU-M104 | reverse complement strand
CCCCGGATCGGCACCGAACGGGTCAGCACGCCCGGGGAAAACCTGGGCTGGGCCGGCGGCAGCGAACACGGATTCCGCATCGCGTTCACCGAGGGCTACACCCACGCGATGACGCTGAACAACGACACCCGGCTCTCCAAGGGGTTCGTCGGTGCTTTCCTGGACTCGCGTCTGCCCGCCGACGCGGGGATCGTCGGGCCGATGTTTGATCATGGATTCCCTTACGTGACAGACGACCAGAAGCCCGAAGCCGCAGATTATGTTCCTCGCCCACAGTATCGAGTGGTGCCTGCCGTAGAGGGGACGGCACTGATGATTTCGCGCGAGTGCTGGCAGGAAACGGGAGGTCTTGACCTCGTCAACTTCAATCACATCAAGCACATGTGGGGGCCCGATCTTGCGCTTGCGGTACATGCGCGCAGGGCTGGGTTTGGCGTCTACACCACGGAGATGGCTTATATCAACCACTTCGGGCACAAGACCGCCAATGAGCATTTCGGCGCCTGGCGCTACACGCTCGGTGCCAATGTGGCGATGCTGCAAGGACTGCGTCGGCTGCACGGCCTGCCTGCGGCGCTGGGCATCATGCGGCAGATCGGAGCCGCGCATGACCGCAAGTGGCACAAGCCCATTCCGCTCGACGATGCCAGCCACCAGCTGTCGGACTGATGGCCGTCCGCCGCTCGTTCAGTGCACCATCTCGGCGGTCAAACCGAAGTCGGCGAGGGCGCCGGTGGTGGCCTCGCGCAGCGCGTCCGGGGAGTCGGTGCGCCCGGTCAGATAGGCGTTGACCGAGATCCACAATTTCCCCCCACCCCGCCCGGACACCACGAACAGCTGGCCGCCCATGCGTTCCAGGGTGCGCCTGTCGATGCCCGGTTCGATCAATCGCCCGGACGCATAGTCGGCTTCGGTGCCGTCGGGCCGGTTCACCGCGGGGTCGGTGTCCCCGAGGTTGGAGCAGCCGATCGGAAGGTCGGCGGTGCCCAGACCCATGCCGGCCGCCCTACGCGCCACCCACTTGGGTGTCAGCGACGTCAGCGGCAGCGGGGCCAACAACTCCTCGGTGGTCTCGGCCAGGTCGGCGAACGCCTGTTTGAACGTGAGCCGCACCTCGGTCAGATCGGAGGCCAGGTTCGTCGGGTCCACGGAGATGACCGGGAACACCAGGGCGTTGCCCCGCGTGTCGTCCGGCGTGCGGTTGCTGATCGGAAACGACAAGGTGACCGTCCCGTCGTCGCAGATGCGCCCCATCCGCGCGCCCAGCCGGCCCGCGAACGCCGCGAAAAGCGTGTACTGGTTGCCGCCAATGCTTTTCGCGCAACCAGTCCACTCGGCCAGATCGACATAGGCCGTCAGGGTGGGCACCGCCACGGGCTGGTCGTCGCCGGCCCCCCGCGGCGGGGGCGGCGCCGACGCGATCGACGCGGCGACGTCCTTGCGCCGCTTCCGGGCGATGCGCACCGTCGCGGCCACCGCGCGCCCCAGTTCGGGCGCCGAGGCGAAAAACGCGCGGGCGTCCTCCCGCAGGGCCCGCCTGCGGGTGCGGGAACCGGGCAGGGGATAGCCCAGATCACGCGTCCGCCCGTGGGCGGCGTCGCCGATCGCCTGCACGAACCCCAGCCCGTCGGCCAGCGTGTGCGAGGTCACCAGGGTGACGGCGCTTCCGCCGTCCAGCAGGGGCAGCACACCGAGGTGCCGGTTGGGTCCGTATTCGGGGTCCAGCGGCAGCCGCGCCCGCTCGCCCGTCCAGGCGCCGATGTCGGCGCGCCGACGTGGTGTTTCGGCGACGTCGATGTCGGCCGGACCCCGATCGACCACCCACCGGTCACGCGCGAACGGCAGTGGTGACCGCTCGACGCGCCGACCCAGCAGCCCGTACCCGAGGTTGTGGTTGAACCGGCGCAATCCGTCCATGTCCACCGGGCGGTTGTAGATCCAGGTGAACTGAACGAGCGCGCCATAGCCCAGCGCCCGCAGGCCCAGGAACGAGGCCTGATCCATATGGGCGAGTCGGTTGTCCACCGCGATCAGGGTAGTTCACCGGCGCCGTACTACGCAGGGCTTCGGGATTGCGCCCCGCCGCCGCGAGGGATTGGTACCCTGACACAGCTTGTCAGCCTCGGCCCCAACGGCCCGTCACGAAGGTAATCTGATCCCGTGGTCCAGTCCTCCATCCCCGCGGTGCTGCGCGAACGTGCGAGCCTGCAGCCCAATGACACCGCGTTCACGTTTCTCGATTACGACCAGGATTGGGACGGCGTCGCGATATCGCTGACGTGGTCGCAGTTATACCGTCGCGTGCTGAATCTCAGCGAGCAGCTCGCGGCTCACGGGTCCAAGGGCGATCGGGCCGTGATCCTGGCCCCGCAGAGCCCCGACTACATCATCAGCTTTCTCGGCGCGCTGCAGGCCGGGCTCAT
>NZ_JBMIOP010000117.1:0-5211 GCF_049197365.1 Mycobacterium sp. THU-M104 | reverse complement strand
GCAGCAGGTGACGAGTGACGGCCAGCAGCAGGGCCACGGTCATCTCGGCGACCGCGTCGGCGTTGCGGCCCGGGGTGTAAAGCACCGGGACACCGGCCGCGGTGGCCGCGGGGACGTCGACGTTGTTGGGGTCACCGCGGGTGGACGCGATCGCGCGCACACCGAGGCCGTACGGTGACGCCCGTGTCACGCGAAGGCGTCACAATAGGCATCGGCATCGGCAGCACCTCGGTCAAAGCGGTCGCCGCCGACCCCGACGGCCGTGTGACGGCGCGGGTGCGCATCGGACACCGGTTGCGGGTACCGGCCCCCGACCGGCTCGAGCACGACACCGACGAGGCGTGGCGGCGGGGTCCGCTCGCAGCGCTGGACGGGCTCGGCTGCCGTGACCCGAGGGCCCTCGCCGTTGCGGCGATGGCGCCGTCGCTGGCGGCCGTCGACGCCACCGGCACGCCCGTCACGCCGGGACTGCTCTACGGGGACGCCCGGGGGCGGGGCCCGCGGACGGTGAACCAACCGCTGCCCGCGGTGGGGGAGGCCGCCGAGCTCCTGCGCTGGACGGTCTCCCGGGCGCCCGGTGCGGCCGGGTACTGGCCGCGCCGGCGGTGGCCAATCACGCGCTGGCGGGCGAGGCGGTGATCGACATCGCCACCGCGGCAACGACATTCCCGCTGTTCGACGGGGCCGGCTGGAAAGCGGTGGCCTGCGCCGAGCGCGGCGCGTCCGTCGAACAGATGCCGCGGGTGCAGACCATCGGTGCCGCGGCCGGCCGCCTGCGGCAGACCGGCGCGGTGCTGGCGACCGGCGCCGTCGACGCTCTGTGCGAGCAGATCGTGGCCGGCGCCGACCGCGACGGCGACGTGCTGGTGCTGTGCGGCACCACGCTGATCATGTGGGCGACCGTCGCGGAGGCGCGGCAGGTGCCCGGCCTGTGGACGCTCCCGCACACCGCCGCGGGCAAGAGTCAGATCGGCGGGGCCAGCAATGCCGGCGGGCTGTTCCTGAGTTGGGTGGATCGCGTGCTGGCGCCGGGGGACGCGGACGCCACTGACCCGCGCCGGGTCCCGGTGTGGTCGCCCTACCTCCGGGGGGAGCGCACACCGTTGCACGATCCGGACCGACGGGCCGTACTCGACGCGCTCGACCTGACCCACGACGCGGCCGCGTTGCGCAGGGCCGCCTACGAGGCGTCGGGCTTCGTCGTGCGCCAGCTCATCGAGCTGAGCGGGGCGCCGGTGGCACGCCTGGTGGCCGCCGGCGGCGGCACCCGGGTCGGGCCCTGGATGCAGGCCGTGGCCGACGCGACCGGCCGCGAGGTGCAGGTCTGCGAGGTCGCCGAGGGCGCCGCGTTGGGGGCGGCGTTTTTGGCCCGGATTGCGGCCGGCCTGGAGACGTCGATCGCCGATGCCGCCCGCTGGGCACGCACCGGTCGCGTCGTCGAGCCCCGGCGCGCGTGGGCAGGCGCCGTCGAGGACGGCTATCAACGGTTCCTCGAGCTGGGAAGCCGCAGATCCGAGGCGCTACCGCCGGCGGCGTTCTAGTCTGGTGCAATGACCGACCAAGACCGTAAAGCCGCCCGGCGAGAGATCGCAGATGCCCTGTTGTGCGCCCTCGAGCGCCGGCACGAGATAGCCGACGTCGTGGTGGAGTCCGAGAACAAGGCGGCCGCGGTCGGGGCGGTCGCCGCGTTGCTGGACACTTCGCGCGCCGCCGCCGAAGCCGTGATGGGCATGTCGTTCGACCAGCTCACGATCGAGTCACGCACGAAGATCCTCGCCGAACTCGAAGACCTCAACAAGCAGCTGAGCTTCACCGTCAAGGAGCGGCCGGCCAGTTCGGGGGAGAACCTCGAGTTGCGGCCGTTCTCGCCGCAGACGGACCGGGACCTCTTCGCCGTGCGGACCGGGGAGATGGGCGCCGGCGACGGCTCCGGCGGACCGGCCGGCAACCTCGACGACGAGATCAACGCGGCGCTGCGGCGGGTCGACGACGAGGAGGCCGCCTGGTTCGTGGCCGAGGAGTCCGGAGAGAAGGTCGGCATGGTGTTCGGCGAATTGGTGCGCGGCGAGGTCGACGTGCGGATCTGGATCCACCCCGAGCACCGCAAGAAGGGCTACGGCACGGCGGTGCTGCGCAAGTCGCGTTCGGAGATGGCGTGGTGCTTCCCCGGCGTGCCGATGGTCGTCCGGGCGCCGGGCGCCGGCCGCCAAGCCTGCCGGGGCCACGTAGGCCATTGAGTCGTTGATTGTGAGCCGGTCGGTGTCGCGAATGCGCACCACGCCGCAGCGCCAAGCAGCTCAGGCGTCCGTATGCGACCATCGCCGTCTTCGTCGTCGTCCGACCACGCCCGCGGTGCGTCGCTCATTTCACCGCGCCCCCGCACCCGCCGGGAGGCGCCGGCTGCGGAACCGGCCCGTTGTCGGGGTCGACCACGCACGACATCCCCAGATCGGCGGGCTCGCTCTGGCCCGGCAGCATGATCGGCAGCGAGTAGGCGCCCCCGGCCATCAGCTTGTGCCAGTAGGATCCGTCCGGGTAATGCTCCCCGTCGCAGTAACCGCCCATCAGCACATTGCCGACACCACCGCCCGGGCAGTAGCCACGCAGGGGGTCGGGCATGTGCGGGTCCGGTGCGGCGTGCGCCGGCGACGCGAAGGTCGAGGCGGTGCCCGCAGCGACGGCCAGTGTGGCCAGGACGGCGACAAGTCGATACATGATCGACCACCTTTCAGGCTGACTTGTTCAGCAAACGCCTGGATTGCAGCCGGCGCAAGTGACCGGCTGACCTACTCTTCGGCCAGCCCCCGCCCGTCGGTCGCGTCGTCGCGGGCTTTAATCGCCGGACCTCAGCCGCATCGGCGCCTTCAACTACGGTCGCCAACCGTTCGCAACGCGAGATAGCGTCCGTCAACGCGGTGATCAGCTCGATGGCGCGGGACTCCGGGGCGCCATTCGGGCGAGCGTCCTCGCGGGGGTCGATGGCTTCCAGCAGCGCCCGCAGCGCGGCGAACAGGTGGCCTCGGGTGGCTGTGAGTCGGTCCAGTGGGTTCATGGCGGTGGTTCCTCCGTTGTCGGGGACGCACCGGTACGCCTTGTTGTGCGTATCTTGCACGGGATTGCATCTGCGCTGGTCAGATGGTGCCCCCGGCAGGATTCGAACCTGCGACACCGGCTTTAGGAGAGCCGTGCTCTATCCCCTGAGCTACGAGGGCGGGGGGCTGGTCTGTTTGATGGAGTGCAATGCCGACCAGAACACCGGAACGGAAGTCTACCCGCGCATGTGTATGGAATTCGGGTCGCAGGCGGTTCGATCGGGCGCTGGATTGTCCGTGCACCGCTGCGGTAGCCGACCAGGGGCAGCTTGACATCTGGCGGAGGCGTGTTGTTGGATCCGCTTCCTCTGTTGTGGGTTGCCGTCCGGTTCGTCGGCGGCGGTGTCCATCACGATCATTATTGTTCTGCGACAGTCGAGTTCGTTCGCCTGGTACCGCCGGAGCGAAGCTGCGGGGCCGAGGGTTCCTCGCCTGGCCGGCCTCGGACCCCAGTGACTCCCTGGGGCTTGGCGTCGAACCAATAGCGGGTGAGTTCGGCAGCGTGCCGCATGCGCCGGTCAGCAGTCTTGCCCGACTTTGATCTCTGACTCACGTGGCGTCCGGCAGTCCGACTCTTTTGGTCGGCCTCTCCGGCCGCGGTCCTGATTGCCGATCACCTCAGTTCGGGACCGGGACAAAACCGGCGCCCGGGCCGCCGCAGGAGTTGACATCGTTGAGAACCGCGCTGAACAACACGAATGAGAAATGCTTGCTCAACCTGGGAGGCGGCCCTATGAGACCGGTGAAGCCATGGCGGGTCATTCCCGACCAGCTCACTCGTGTTGTCGTGGCCGATGGCGGTCAAGGTGCAGACTCTGCCGTCGACGACGTTGCCGGCGTCACCGCCCAGCGAGACCGCCGGGGAGGCGGTCGGCGCGAGCAGACCAGCCAGCAGTGGCAGTGCGAACCCCGCCGCCACCCGAAAGCCACGGTCAAAGCGCACAGGAGAACACGGTCCAGCAGCTCGCTGTGCAGATGCTGTGCGGCGGTCCTGGCCCCCGTCTGCCCGTAGCCCCGCGACGCGCAGCTCAAACTGGTGGATAGGCGGGCGGGAGGCAACCACCGCGCAGTATCCAGGCGAACCAGTCCACCGCGTACTCGATCTCGTCGGAGGCGTCGTAGTCGGGATCGGGATCCACTCGAGCAGCCCCTTCCGTGTGCGTCGACGCTGACTGGCGCGGTGTCGCCGGTGGTCACCGCGCGGCGGCGGCTACCGCCCTGTGATGCCGTCGTCGGGCGGCTGACGCTCGTCCCACTGGGCCGTGGGGCTCGTGTCGATCATGACCTCTTGCCGGCGCTGCGGGCTGTAAAGGCGAATGTCGTTGCCGCTGCTGATCATCAGGACACCGCCGGTCAGTATCTCGTAGTCGACGTCGTCGGGGAACTCGGCGTCCTCGTCGCGGCCGCTGACCTGTACCCACAGCTTTATGGCGGGAGTGACCTTCGCACTAATCCGTCTCCTCGATGACGTGCATTGCGGCTTCCTCGGCCGACGCCGCGCCGCCGCTGATGCCGACGTCTTCGGCGACCATCTCCGACTCGGTGTCTTCGCCGAAGCCGTGGTCCGGTGCCACCAGCCGGCCGGCCCGCGCACGACCGATCTCGGCCCGCCGCTGCGGGAATTCGGCATCGCGCTCCGCGTTGTCGGAGCGCTGCCGCTCCGACTCGTCGAGAAGCACGTCGATTCGCGAGGCCGGATCCGGATCTTCCTCGGCCAGGAGCTGATCCATGCTCTCGCCCGGCCCGAAGGCGCCATGCCCGTACGGGTACTCGGGTGGCGAGTAGCCCTCGTCGAGCACATCGTCGACGCCGCGGTCGACCAGTGTGTCCTCCGGCTGGAGCTGGTTGTCGTCCTCGGCGCTGTATTCGCCTGGCGCCGGGCCTGTTTCATAATGAGTGCTCATCGTCGACTATCCAGATCCTCGCTGGTGGGTGCTTATTGGTCTGGTGGGTGCTTATTGGTCTCGACTCACCATAGAAATCGCGATGTCGCCGGGCCTAGGGCCATTCGTCCCTATGGCTGCGAGGTGCCTCACGTAAAAGTGAGCGCGAAGCGGTAGCTGGTGCCTCACGCATAGTGAGCGCGTGGAGGCTTGCACTACTTCGCCTTGGCCAATCG
>NZ_JBMIOP010000108.1:0-6606 GCF_049197365.1 Mycobacterium sp. THU-M104 | reverse complement strand
AAGCCATATATGGGTAATACACTTCAATCACACAAACCTCAAGCACCACAACACAAGACACGCCGCTCAACTACGAAGACCGGAAACTCCCGCTAGTGGTCGGCCAGATTCACGCTCAGCGCAGGCCCGTTCCGCGGGCCAGCGCCGTATCGATCATGGTCGTCAACAGGGTCGGGTAGTCCACACCGCTGGCCGCCCACATCCTCGGGAACATCGAGATCGTGGTGAAACCCGGCATGGTATTGATCTCGTTGATCACCGGGCCGTCGTCGGTGAGGAAGAAGTCGACGCGGGCCAGTCCCTGGCAGTCGATGGCCCGGAACGCCCGGATCGCCAATTCGCGCACGGTGTCGGCGATGTCGTCGTCGACCTTCGCGGGCACGTCCAATTCGGCTGCGTCGTCGAGGTATTTGGTCGCGAAGTCGTAGAACCCGTCCTCGCGACCCCGCACCCCGGCCACCCGGATCTCCCCGAGCATGCTGGCCTGCACGGTGCCGCCGGGCATTTCGAGCACGCCGCACTCCAACTCCCGGCCGTTGACCGCCGCCTCGATGATCACCTTCGGGTCGTGTCGGCGGGCGGCGGTGACGGCGGCGGGCAGCTCGTCCCAGCGCGACACCCGGCTGACACCGATCGAGGACCCGCCGCGGGCGGGCTTGACGAAGACCGGCAGGCCCAGCCACTCGCGCTCCTCGGACCCCAAGGTCGAGCGCGACGGGCGCAGCACCACGTGCGCGCCGACGGGCAGCCCCTCGGCGGTCAGCAGCTTCTTCGTGAACTCCTTGTCCATGCCGGCCGCACTGGCCAACACCCCGGCGCCCACGTAGGGCAGACCGGCGAGTTCGAGCAGCCCCTGGATGGTGCCGTCCTCGCCGTAGGGGCCGTGCAGCACCGGAAACACCACGTCGACCGCGCCGAGGACAGGGGCCGGCGCGGCACCGGCGCCCGTGGACAGCGACACCAGGCGGCCCCCGCGCCGCGGATCCGCCGGCAGGGCCAGCTCGGTGCCCGATTCGGTCGTCACCTCCGGCAGGCGGCGTCCGGTGATCGCCCACGCATCGGGGTCACCGTCGGTGAGCACCCAGGAGCCTTCGGGGGTGATGCCGATCGCGACCACGTCGAACCGCCGCCGGTCGAGGTTGCGCAGGATGCTGCCCGCCGACACACAGGAGATGGCGTGCTCGTTGCTGCGGCCGCCGAAGACGACCGCAACGCGCACGCGGCCACCGGGTGGCGGGGCTGCCGGCCGGTCCGAGGAATCCACAATAGGGAGAGGCTACCGGCTGAGCGGCTCTCGGGTCGCCCTCACTCGGGCTTGGTGCGGCGGCCCAGCAGCAGGGCCATCGCGTCGTCCACCGACAGTCCCTTGTGGCAGACCCGGTGCACGGCGTCGGTGAGCGGCATCTCGACGTCGTAACTGGACGCCAGCGCCAGCACCGACTCGCAGGACGTCACCCCCTCGACGACGTGGTCCCCCACGCCGGCCTGCAGCGCCGACTGCACGGTGGCGCCCCGGCCCAGGCGTTCGCCGAACGCGCGGTTACGCGAGTACCGCGACGTACACGTGGCAACCAGATCGCCGACGCCGGCCAGCCCGGCCAGCGTCGCGCCTTTGGCCCCCAGCGCGATCCCCAGCCGCATGATTTCGGCGAGGCCCCGGGTGACGATCGCGGCCGCGGTGTTCTCGCCCAGCCCGACGCCGACCGCCATCCCGCAGGCGAGCGCGATGACGTTCTTGCAGGCGCCGCCGATCTCGGTGCCGATGACGTCGCTGTTGGTGTAGGGGCGCAAGTACGCGCTGTTGAGCATGCGCTGCAGGGCGACCGCGCGACCGGAGTCGCTGCAGGCGACCACGGTGGCCGCGGGCTGGCCCGCGGCGATCTCGCCGGCCAGGTTCGGCCCGGAGATCACCGCGACGTGCGCCGGATCGACGCCGGTCGCCGCGACGACGACCTGGCTCATCCGCATCAAGGTGCCCAACTCGATGCCCTTGGCCAGACTGACCAGGGTCGCACCGTTGCCCAGCAGCGGCCCCCACTGCTCGAGATTGGCCCGCATCGTCTGGGCGGGCACCCCCAGCAGCACCGTCGACGCGCCCGCCAGCGCCTCCTGCGCATCGGCGGTGGCGCGGATGCCCGGCGGGAGCAACGTGGCGGGCAGATAGTCCTCGTTGCGCCGGGTGGCGTTGATCTGCTCGGCGATGGCGGCCCGCCGGGCCCACAGCGTGACCTTCGCGTCCGGCCCTCCGGCGTCGACGAGAACCTTCGCCAGCGCTGTGCCCCACGCGCCGGCGCCCATCACCGCAATGCCGCCCTCACCCCCGGTAGCGGTCATCGGCCACCCCTGTCTGTCATCGCTGTCTGTCATCGCTGCCTGCCATCGCTGCCTGTCATCGCGACCACCCGTGTTCGCCGGGCCATCACCCGGCGCTCCACAGTAACCAAGCGGCGATTCCGGGCGGGTCGGGGCGAACTGGGCGTCCTGGCAGGATGACCTCATGATCGGCATCGAGGGCGACGACGGCGCCGACGTCGCTGTGATCATCGCCGTCAAGCGATTGGCCGCAGCCAAGACCAGGCTGGCCCCCGTGTTGTCGGCAGCTACCCGCGAGAAGGTGGTGCTGGCGATGCTCGTCGACACCCTGACGGCCGCGGCGGCAGTGCCGGCGCTGGGTTCGATCACTGTCGTCACGCCCGATGAGGTGGCCGCGGCCGCCGCAGCCGGGCTCGGCGCCGACGTGCTGGCCGACCCGACACCCGCGGTCCACGCGGACCCACTGAACAACGCGATCATCGCCGCCGAACGATCGGTGGCCGAGAAGTTCGCAAATATCATTGTGCTGCAGGGAGACCTGCCCGCACTGCAGACCCGCGAACTCGCCGAGGCGATAGCCGCGGCACGCCAGCACCGCCGCAGCTTCGTCGCGGACCGGCTGGCGACGGGAACCTCCGCGCTGAGCGCGTTCGGGACTCCGCTCGATCCGCGGTTCGGCCCCGATTCGTCGGCGCGGCATCGTTGTTCGGGCGCGATCGAGCTGACGGGCGCGTGGCCCGGCCTGCGCTGCGACGTGGACACCCCCGCCGACCTGACGGCCGCCCGGCGCCTCGGGGTCGGGGCGGCGACCGCCCGGGCCCTCGCGCAGCACTGAGGCCGGCCGGCGTCGCGGAGAAGCCGTCCCAGGGGTGAACTTCACACCAACGGGCGATGGATGCCCGTCTCACGGTGGCAGCACACGGGGCTGATGAGCAATGATCACATCGTGACCGAAACCGAACCCCGTCCCGACAAGAGCGTATGGCATGCGGGCGACTCCGCGGTGGCGGCACCACCCGCAACAACCCAGGCGCCGACCACCGGGCTGCCGGAAGACCGTTACCTCAACCGGGAACTCAGTTGGCTGGACTTCAATGCACGCGTTCTCGCGCTGGCGGCCGACAGTTCGCTGCCCCTGCTGGAGCGGGCCAAGTTCCTGGCCATTTTCGCCTCCAACCTCGACGAGTTCTACATGGTGCGGGTCGCCGGTCTCAAACGCCGCGACGAGATGGGGCTGTCGGTCCGCTCCGCCGACGGGCTGACGCCGCGCGAGCAACTGGCCGTCATCGGCGAGCAGACCCAGAAGATCGCCAGCCAGCACGCACGGGTTTTCCTCGATTCGGTGCGACCGGCGCTTGCCGCGGAAGGCATCCACATCGTCACGTGGACCGATCTGGATCAGGCTGAACGCGAACGGTTGTCAACCTATTTCACCGAGCAGGTCTTCCCCGTTCTGACGCCGCTGGCCGTCGATCCCGCTCACCCGTTCCCGTTCGTCAGCGGGCTGAGCCTGAACCTGGCGGTCAGCGTGCGGCAACCCGAGGACGGCAGCCAGCACTTCGCCCGGGTGAAGGTGCCCAACAACGTCGACCGCTTCGTCGAACTCGACAGCCGCGACGGCGGGATCGACGGACCGGACGTCATCCGTTACCTGCCGATGGAGGAACTGATCGCCGTCTTCCTTCCGGACCTCTTCCCGGGCATGGAGATCGTCGAACAGCACGCTTTCCGCATCACCCGCAATGCCGACATGGAGGTCGAGGAAGACCGCGACGAGGACTTGTTGCAGGCGATGGAGCGGGAATTGGCGCGCAGGCGCTTCGGCACGCCGGTGCGCCTGGAGATCGCCGACGACATGACCGAGAGCATGCTCGAATTGCTGCTGCGCGAACTCGACGTGCATCCCGGTGACGTCATCGAGGTGCCCGGCCTGCTGGATCTGTCGTCGCTGTGGCAGATCTACGGGCTGGACCGGCCGGGACTCAAAGATGCGGCGTTCGTCCCGGACACGCATCCCGCGTTCGCCGACCGGGAAACGCCCAAGAGCATCTTCTCGACGCTGCGCGAAGGCGACGTGCTGGTGCACCACCCCTACGACTCTTTCTCCACCAGCGTGCAGCGCTTCATCGAGCAGGCCGCCGCCGACCCCAACGTCCTGGCGATCAAACAGACGCTGTACCGCACATCGGGTGATTCGCCCATCGTCCGCGCGCTGATCGAGGCCGCCGAGGCCGGCAAGCAAGCCGTGGCCCTGGTCGAGCTCAAGGCGCGTTTCGACGAACAGGCCAACATCCGCTGGGCCCGCGAACTCGAACAGGCGGGCGTGCACGTGGTGTACGGGCTCCTCGGACTCAAGACGCACTGCAAGACCTGCCTGGTGGTGCGGCGCGAGGGTTCGGCGATCAGGCGGTATTGCCATATCGGGACGGGCAACTACAACAGCAAGACGGCACGGTTGTACGAGGACATCGGTCTGCTGACGGCGGCCCCCGAGATCGGCGCGGACCTGACCGACTTGTTCAACTCGCTGACCGGCTATTCGCGCAAACTGACCTACCGCAATCTTTTGGTGGCTCCGCACGGAATTCGCGCCGGCATCATCGAACGCGTCGACCGCGAAATCGCCGCTCACTCCGAGCGTGGTGGCGGGCGGATCCGGATGAAGATGAACGCGCTGGTCGACGAGCAGGTCATCGACGCGCTCTACCGGGCGTCGCAGGCCGGGGTCCGGGTCGAGGTCGTGGTACGCGGCATCTGCGCTCTGCGCCCCGGTGTGGAGGGCTTCTCCGAGAACATCGTGGTCCGTTCGATCCTCGGCCGCTTCCTCGAACATTCGCGGATCATCCATTTCCGCGGCATCAACGAATTCTGGATCGGCAGTGCCGACATGATGCACCGCAACCTCGACCGGCGCGTCGAGGTGCTGGCTCAGGTCAAGGATCCCAAGCTGACACTGCAACTGGACGACCTGTTCGAGTCCGCGCTGGACCCGGCCACCCGCTGCTGGGAGCTGGGCGCCGACGGCCAGTGGACGGCGATGCCCCACGACGGCCACACCGTGCGCGACCACCAGGAATCGCTGATGGAGCGGCACCGGAGCTCCTGAGGGGATGTGGTAGCTTTCCCCGTCACGCCCGGACGCCGACAACCCTGGCCGAATTGACCTGCAGGAGAGAAGTTGCCGATCCAGAAACCGCCCGCCGCTCGGCGCTCGGGGACCCGGATCATCTACGCCGCGGGCGCGGTGCTGTGGCGGCCGGGTGCGGCCGGTCCGGCCACCACGGACGTCGAGATCGCCGTGATCCACCGCCCCCGCTACGACGACTGGTCGCTTCCCAAAGGCAAAGTCGACGCCGGTGAGACGGCACCGGTCGCCGCGGTGAGGGAGGTGCGCGAGGAGACCGGTCACCACGCCATTCTCGGCAGGCAGCTCACCACGGTGAGCTACCCCATCGCCCGGGGCGCCAAAAAGGTGCGTTACTGGGCGGCACGCAGCACCGGCGGCCAGTTCGCGCCGGGAAAAGAGGTCGACAAGCTGATCTGGCTGCCGGTGATCGACGCGATGGGCAGGATGACCTACCCGCATGATCGAAAAGTGTTGCGCCGCTTCGCCAAGAAGCCGGCAGACACGCACACCGTGCTTGTGGTCCGGCACGGCACCGCGGGCAGCAAATCACGGTTCTCCGGCGATGACGCCCTGCGGCCGCTGGACAAGCGGGGCCGGGCACAGGCTGAGGCGCTGGTTCCGCAGCTGATGGCCTTCGGGGCCACCGGGGTGTACGCGGCCGACCGGGTGCGCTGCCGGCAGACGGTGGAACCACTTGCCGCCGAACTCGGTGTGCCGGTACACAACGAGATGACCCTGACCGAGGAGTCCTACGCGCAGGACCCGGGTCGCGGCCGGGAGCGCTCCCTGCAGATCGCCGCACAACCGGGCACACCGGTCATCTGCACCCAGGGCAAGGTGATTCCCGATCTGATCGCCTGGTGGTGCCGACGCGACGGGCTGCGCCCCGCCAAGTCGCGCAACAACAAGGGGAGCACCTGGGTGCTGTCGCTGTCGGACGGGCGGCTCACGGCTGCCGACCACGTCGGCGGCGCGCTGGCCGCCGACGTGCGCGCCTGACAGTCGAATGCCCTTCGGGGGCAATGGCTGCCCCCGAAGGGCTTCTGCTCGGGACTTCCTACCTGCGGCCGCGCCGCGACGTTGCCGCCGCCTTCTTGGCCGGAGCCTTGGTCACGGCCTTCTTCGCCGGAGCCTTGGTCACGGCCTTCTTCGCCGGAGCCTTGGTC
>NZ_JBMIOP010000066.1:0-4365 GCF_049197365.1 Mycobacterium sp. THU-M104 | reverse complement strand
ATCGCCGACCACGAGCTCTCGGTCGAGTCCGGCGATCTGACGCCGAGCCTGAAGCTGCGCCGCAAGGCCGTCATCGACAAGTTCGCGGACCGGCTGTCGGCGCTCTACGAGCAATGAGCACCGGGGCCCTGTTCACCGACCTCTACGAGGTCACGATGGCGCAGGCCTATGCGGCCCAGGGCATGTCGGGGACGGCGGTGTTCGAGACCATCGTGCGCAAGCTTCCCGAGACCCGGTCCTACGTCATGGCCGCCGGATTGGCCGACGTGCTCGCGCCTGCCGCGGCACGATTCGGGCCTGGCGGAGTCGCGTGAGCGGGCGCGCCGGCAGATCGACCGGCCGCCGCCCGCGCTACGCTGCCTGGACGCCGGCGACCGAGCCTATCCCGTGCACGTCAGCCCGAGCATCACCCGCGAGCTCGACGCACTGCGGCGCGTCCGGCAGGTGCGGTGACCTTAGGCCCGAAGCTGGGGGCTAACGACCCTCGTGCGCGGGCGCCGGGAGTTCCTAGCGTGAGGCGATGCGATCAGAACGCCTCAAATGGCTGGTGAAGGCCGAAGGTCCCTTCGTGTCGCTGTATTTCGACGACTCCCACAACACCCTGGACGCCGTCGAGGCGCAGGAGGCGCAGTGGCGCGACATCCGCGCCCGGCTCGAGGACATGGGTGCGGGAGCGGAGCTCCTCGGCATCCTCGACGGCGCCGTGCTGAACCACCGGCCCGCCGTCGGGCGGCGCGGCCGCGCGGTGATCGCGACCGCCGAGCAGGTGCTGGTCAACGAGCAACTGGCCGCCCCACCACCGGCCACGGTGGTGCGCCTGTCGGACTACCCCTACGTCGTGCCGTTGATCGACCTCGAAATGCGGCGCCCGACCTACGTGTTCGCCACGGTCGACCACGCCGGCGCGGACGTGAGCCTGTATCAGGGCAGCGCGGTCAGCTCCAAGAGCATCGACGGTGTCGGTTACCCGGTGCACAAGCCGGTCACCGCCGGCTGGAACGGTTACGGCGACCTTCAGCACACGACCGAGGAGGCCGTGCGCATGAACTGCCGGGCCGTCGCCGACCATCTGACGCGGCTGATGGACGAATCGAGCCCCGAGGTGGTGTTCCTGTGCGGTGACGCCCGGTCGCTGGCCGGGCTGGTCCCCGCGTTACCCAGGCGGGTGGCCGACCGGGTGACACAGCTGCATGCGGGCACCCGCAAGAGCGATATCGGGGGGGACGAGATCTGCGAGCTGACGGCCGCGGAGTTCGCCCGGCGCCGCGGCGCTGAGATGGCCGCCATGGCCGAGCGTTTCGAAGCCGAGATCGGGCGCGCCTCGGGGCTGGCGGCCGAAGGGCTGGCCGCCGTGTGCGCGGCGCTGCGCGACGGCGACGTCGACACCCTGATCATCGGCGACCTGGGCGACGCCACCGTGGTCACCGCCCGGGCGCTGACCACGATCGCCACCGATGCCGACGCGCTCTCCGAACTCGGCGAGCCGGTGCAACGGGTGGCGCGGGCCGACGAGGCGTTGCCGTTCACCGCCATCGCGGTGGGTGCCGCGGTGGTGCGGGCCGATCACCGGGTCGCCCCCGTGGACGGGGTGGGCGCGGTGCTGCGCTACGCCGCCGAGAGAGCCGATCGCCGCGGCGCGTAGAGCCCAGCGCCCAACATTCCAGGGTCGCCCAACATCCCAGTGACACCACACTCGTAGGGACAGAGTCGTTTTCGCGGCCGGATTCGGTAGCCGCAAGGCCGTTTAGACTGTCGAGAGCGGCGGTCCCGGACAGGGGGGAGTTTCCGGGACCGCCGCGGCATGGCGGGAATTTCACGCTGCGGGCGGCTCTCGGCGCACGCTCAGTTCGCCGGTGTGATGAGTCCGTAATGGCCGTCGTAGCGGTGGTACAGTACGCGGCCGCGCCCTCGTGCGGTGTCGACGAAGAACAGGAACGGCAGGCCGAGGAGCCCGATCCGTTCGATGGCCTGCTCGACGGTCAGCCGCGGCGCCGGTGCGGGACTGACGGTCAGCGGAAGCTGAAACGGTGCCAGGTCGTCGGCGGACTGTGGATCGACCTGCGCCAAGCGGTATTCCGCGGGGCCGCCGCAATAGAGCACGCTGTCCTGCCCGGTGCCTTTTTCGGTGAACAGGTGGAAGTCGTAGTCGAGCAGTTCCATCTCGAACGCGGCCTCGTCGACGGTACAGGTGGGCACGCTGTACGACTTGTGCCGCATGATCCGGCGTTCGCTTTCGGGTCGGGGGAAGTAGTTCGGCCGGTGGGTGGGCTCGGACTGGTGCCGCCATTCGTGCGGCCCGCCGCGGGGCGTCGCGCCCCGTCGGGATTCCCAGTGCTCGGCGGTGCGCTCCAGCCGATGGCGGAGCCGCGCCTCGAGGCGGTCGACGGCTTCCCGCGCCGTGACACCTTCGACCTGGGCGCGGACCAGCCGGCCGTCCACGTCGAGGTTGGCCTGCGCGACCACCCGGCGTGCCACGGCCGGGTCGCCGTGCTCGCTCAGCCTGACGTGAGCGTGCAGCACCGGCTCGTGGGTGAGCCGGCCGAGCTCGCCGACCTTGGTGCGGGCGTAGTCGTCGGCGCCGGGCAGCTGGCCGTGCGTCGTGACCTCCACCTCGAAGGCGGCCGGTAACTCGGGGCGATGTCTCATGATTCGTTGCTACGCTCTCGGGATTCGTTGCTGTAGGGCCAAAGGTCAGTGATGCAGGCCCGTGACCGGCTGGTGGGTGCTGGCCGCGATGTCGGTCGACGTCAACGCGAACAGCTGATTCGCCAGGTCCGACAGCGCGCGGGCGATGGCGAGCTCGTCGCCGATCTTGGTCACCGGCTCGTCGCGGGGGTCGAGTCGCGCCAACCCGATGCCGACGAGCCTCGTGCCCGCCCAGGACAGCCGTGCCCTGGCCCGGGTCCGCTCCTCGTGCTCGTCGATCAGCACGTCGATGTGGCAGGTCGTGCCGCCCTCGTCGTTGGCCGTCATCTACGGTCTCCTCGCGTTCGTGGCTGGTTCCGATTCGACCACCGGCACAAGGCCCGCAGTAGGGGCGGAAGTCCCGAGTCGCGGGGGTCGTTCATCGGCTGACCGAGCACGCCGTGGTGGACGTTCGGCCGGGATCACTTGGGGCCCAACACCCTATCCTCGCCGGCCGACTGTGCCCGCAGACGCTCTCCGGCATGAACAGCACCAGGTCGAAAAGGCGACCTGAGCAGTCTTCTGGGTTCCAGTCCATCAAGTGAGGCAGGGCTACGTCGCGTCGCTGACTCAGAGATACTGCGCGGGAACACAATCCAGCGTTTACTGCCGAAGGCCGCGCTTTACCTGCTCACGAAGCGTGCAAACCGCATTCGACCTTCGCGTGTCCCGGCCAGCGCCCACTGCGCGGATCGGCGCCCGGAGCCGGTTTAACGGTGCACGGGGCGCAGCCGATGGAGGGGTATCCCTCGTCGACAAGCGGGTTCACCAGCACATCGTGCTCGGCGATGTAGTCGGCCATGTCCCGGTCGGACCACGCGGCCAGCGGGTTGACCTTCACGAGCCTGAACTTCTCGTCGAACCCGATCAGCGGCGCGCCGGCGCGTGTCGGCGCGTCGACGCGACGCAGCCCGGTCACCCACGCCGAGTACCCGTGCAGTGCTTTGGTCAGCGGGATGACCTTGCGCAGCCGGCAACATTCGTCGGGGTTGCGGGCAAACAGATCCTTGCCCAGGAGCGCGTCCTGCTCGGCCACGGTGTGCTCCGGTGTCACGTTGAGCAACCGGATGTCGTACATGGTTTCAACCGCGTCGCGGGTGCCGATGGTCTCGGGAAAGTGATATCCGGTGTCCAGGAACAACACCTGCACACCCGGGCGCACCTTGGCGGCAAGGTCGATCAGCACCGCGTCCTGCATGTTGGACGCCACCACATAACCGTCGGGGCCGAAGGTTTCGTCGGTCCAGCGCAACAGCTCGGTCGCCCCCGCGTCCTGCAACTCCGACGCGCCGCGTGCGGCTGACTCACGCAGTGCGGTCTCGGCGGCACGGCGCGCCCGCTCCTTGTTGCGCGTATCAGCCTGCGGCCGCTGTGAACCGTTCATTGCCCTGCCTCCGTCCGGTACCTGCTGGAGTTTCCCGGGGATAGCGGATCACGCGACCGGGGTCCCGCGGTAGGGACCGAAGCCCCCGGTTGGCCGTCCCGACCTCGGGCACCTCGCGCGCCGACGGGCATTCGGGTCTCGTCGTCGCCTCCGAGGCCGACGCCCCGGACCCCGACCGGCACGCGGGCTGGAACGTCGCGGTCACCGGCATGACAAGACGATCGCCGACCCCGTCGAGGTCGCGGCTGCCGCGTCCCTGGGTCAACGCGGCCGCCACCGTCGTCTCGATCGAACCG
>NZ_JBMIOP010000063.1:0-35439 GCF_049197365.1 Mycobacterium sp. THU-M104 | reverse complement strand
GTGACACCGAGTTCCTTGGCCAACTCGTGTACGCGGGCCTTACCTGCCACTACATCTCCTGTCTATGAGGCGCGACAGTCGTAGGCCGGCGCCTCGGTTCTAGCTATGACGCATGATCATCGAGACTTCACGGTGTGCTCATGTTCTTGCTACCTGTTCTTTCTGCCGGGCGAGTCGAGTGCATTGGCGTACTCGACCACCGCGGTGGTGTCCGGTGAACCGGCGATGCGCAGCGCCCTGGTGAAAGCTCGCCGCCGAATCGCCTGGTGGATGCACTGTGGTTCGGGGTGCAGCCACGCACCACGTCCCGGCACGCCAGTGCCCGTGTCAACGGTCACGGCATAAGTACCGTTCCCCGTAGACACAGCTGCCACTCGAAGCAGGTCGACGGCCAACTCTCGCTTTCGGCAGCCGACGCACGTGCGCACCGGTCCATCGGTGCTTCGGTGCGCCCAACCGGCTTCGGGAGCCGAAAGCTTGCGCTGGATCACGGCTCAGTCTAGCGTCACCCGGCCCGTGGTCAGAACCACCCGCAGCCGGACCGTGATCTTCCCATCCGACCGGGCTAGCCCGATGGCCCGACCGCCCGGCCGGCACCGTGGTCGGGGCGGTCCTCGGCGTTCGCCGGCGAGTCGCCGCGGATGTCGATGCGCCACCCGGTGAGCCGGGCGGCCAGCCGGGCGTTCTGGCCCTCCTTGCCGATGGCCAGCGACAGCTGGAAGTCGGGCACCACCACGCGGGCGGCGCGGGCGGCCGCATCGATGATCGACACCGAGACGACCTTGGCCGGTGACAGTGCGTTGGCGACGAAACGGGCCGGGTCCTCGTCATAGTCGATGATGTCGATCTTCTCCCCGGAGAGCTCACTCATCACGTTGCGGACCCGCTGTCCCATCGGGCCGATGCAGGCGCCCTTGGCATTGAGGCCCGGAACGTTGGACCGCACCGCGATCTTGGAGCGATGACCCGCCTCCCGGGCGACCGCCACGATCTCCACCGAGCCGTCGGCGATCTCGGGCACCTCCAGGGAGAACAGCTTGCGCACCAGGTTCGGGTGGGTCCGCGACAACGTGATCATCGGCTCACGGGACCCGCGGGTGACGCCCACCACATAGCACCGGACCCGGTTGCCGTGCTCGTAGCTCTCCCCCGGAACCTGCTCGGCCGACGGGATCACACCCTCGGAGGCTTTGGTTTCGGTGCCGATCCGGACCGCCACCAGGCCGCGGGCGTTGGCCCGGCTGTCCCGCTGGATCACCCCGGCGACGATCTCACCCTCGCGGGTGGAGAACTCGCCGTAGGTACGTTCGTTCTCGGCGTCGCGGAAACGCTGCAGCATGACCTGCCGTGCGGTGGTGGCGGCGATGCGGCCGAAACCCTCGGGGGTGTCGTCCCACTCGCTGATGACGTTGCCGTCCTCGTCGGTCTCGCGAGCCATCACCCGCACGACACCGGTTTTGCGGTCGATCTCGATGCGCGCGTCGTTCTGATGGCCCTGGGTGTGCCGGTAGGCGGTGAGCAGTGCCGATTTGATCGTCTCGAGCAGCTCGGTGACCGAGATGCCGCGGTCCACCTCGATAGCATGCAACGCCGCCATGTCGATGTTCATGTCCCGGCCTCCGTCCTGCGGGCCTGATCCGTGCGGGCCAGATCCGACTCGACCTGGCTCGGCGGGGAAAACTCCACCTGCACCACGGCCTTCACGATGTCGGCGAGGGGAACCTCGCGAACGGCCAGGCCGCTGCCGTTGCGCACCACCAGAAAGACCGCGTCCTCGCGCGTCTCGCCGACCCGGCCGGTGAGCCGAGAGCCGTCGGACAAGGTGGCATCGATTTTGCGGCCGCGGGCGCGACGAAAGTGCTTGACGCTGGTCAGTGGGCGCTCGACGCCGGGTGAACTGACCTCGAGCACGTAGCGGTCCCCAACGTCGTTCAGGCCGTCCAGCAAAGCCGACGCCGAGCGCGACAGGGTCGCTATCGTGTCGAGGTCAAGCGCAGTGTCACCGTCGGCGACGACCGTGATCCGCGGCGGACGTGCCCGGGAGTCGATGACCACGTCTTCGATCTCATAGCCGGCGCGCGCGAACTCCCCGGTGAGCAGCTCGATCACCTGCGTCTGCGACGGTAGCCCGGTGGTCACTGCGAGCTCCTCATCTTGAGTTGTCCGGTCATCTGGCGAGTGTCGCCGCCCACCCCGCGTCGGGCGGCGTCCGTGGCCCGGTGGAACGGTGGCGACCACCGTTTCCCGAGGACCGCGACTCAACGATACGCCAGAGATCGCGGATGACGGCGTCATCGCCTGGTCAAGGTCCTTACAGCGGTCAGCCTCAGACCAATGGCAGGATATTGCTGTGCCCAGCCCATCACCGGTTACCAACAGGCGGGGTGTGCTCACCGGCGTCGCTGCCTTGGCCGCGCTCGGGGTGATGGTGTCCGCCTGCGGCGAGCCCGCGCCCAAGCCTGTTGGCGTCGAAGATCTTTTCGGGCCGTTGGACCAGGCGCGGCACGACAGTGCGCTCGCCGGCGCAGCCGCGGCCGCCGTCGGCAACCCGCCCCAGGTTGCCGCCGCGCTGTCCGTGGTCGCCACCCAGCGCGCCGCGCATGCCCGTGCCCTGTCCACGGAGATCTGGCGCGCCTCTGCCAAGTCGGGTGCGGCCTCCAGTACGTCAAGCGAGACGACCAGCCCCAGCCCGACCGGCGAGGCGGCGCCGCCACCACCGCCTCCACTGTCCGATGTGGTCGAGTCGCTGCGCGTCTCCGCCGAGAGCGCCGGCCGCCTGGTGGCCACCGCGTCGGGTTACCGGGCCGGACTGCTGGCTTCCATCGCCGCCAGCTGCACGGCGAGTTACTCCGTCGCGCTGGCACCCGCGGGACCGACACCGTGACGACGCCCACGCCGCGCGCGACGGCGAAGCAGTCGCCGGCCGGCACCACCGGTAAGGATGGCGACGACGCGGCGCTGTGCGACGCGCTCGCCGTCGAACACTCGACCATCTACGGCTATGGCATCGTGTCGGCCCTCTCGCCTCCCGGCGTCAACAATCTGGTGGTGGAAGGCCTGACCGAGCACCGCCAGCGCCGCGACGACCTCATCGCGATGCTCAACGCTCGCAAGGTGAACGCACCGGTCCCCGCCGCCGGCTACCAGTTGCCGATGCTGGTGGCCAGCCCGGCGGACGCGGCTCGCCTGGCGGCGCGGATGGAGAACGACTGCGCGACGGCCTGGCGTGTGGTCATCGAGCGCGCCGAGACGGCAGAGGACCGTGCGTTCGCCTCGACGGCCCTGACCCAATGCGCGGTGCTGGCCGCCAGGTGGAACCGGGTGCTGGGCGCCTGGCCCATCACGACGGCCTTCCCGGGCGGCGACGAATAAGTTCCCCGCGTCGCGGTCAAGAACCCAGCAGCGCCACGATCTGGGCGGCCAGCGACTCGCCGGCGGCCAGCTCGCGGGTCTGCCCGGTGAAGCGGTCACGCAACTCGACCATGCCGTTGCCCCAGCCGCGCCCGACGACGATGATCCAGGGCACCCCGAGCAACTCGGCGTCCTTGAACTTCACGCCGGGTGAGGCCTGGCGGTCGTCGAGCAGCACCTCGACGCCCAACCGGTCCAGGTCGGAGGCCAGCGCGGTGGCTCCGGTTCGGGCCCCGGCGTCCTTGTTGGCGATCACCAGGTGGACGTCGAACGGCGCCACCGCCGACGGCCAGCGCAGCCCGAGTTCGTCGTGGTGCTGCTCGGCGATGACGGCGACCAGCCGCGACACCCCGATGCCGTAGGAACCCATCGTCACCCGCACCGGTTTTCCGTCCTCGCCGAGCACGTCGACGGCGAAAGCATCGGTGTACTTGCGGCCGAGCTGGAAGATGTGCCCGATCTCAATGCCGCGTGCGGACACCAGCGGGCCCGCTCCGTCGGGTGACGGGTCTCCGTCTCGCACCTCGGCGGCCTCGATGGTGCCGTCGGCGGTGAAGTCGCGGCCGGCCACCAGGCCCACGACATGCCGCCCGGGCTCATCGGCGCCGGTGATCCAGCTGGTGCCCTCGACCACCCGCGGATCGACCAGGTAACGAACACCATTGTTGCGCAAGCCTTTCGGCCCGATATAGCCCTTCACCAGGAATGGGTACCTGGCGAAATCGGTGTCGTCGAGCAGTGCGTGCTCCGCGGGCTCGAGGGCCGCACCCAGGCGCTTGTCGTCGACTTCCCGGTCGCCGGGCAGCCCGATGGCCAGCAGCTCCCAGTCGCCGCCGGGCACGCGGACCTTCAGCAAGATGTTCTTCAACGTGTCGGCCGCGGTGACGGTGCGGCCCAGGCCGGCGTTGTTGGCCCACTCCACCAGGCTGGCGATGGTCGGGGTGTCGCCCGTGTCGTGGACCTGCGCCTCGGGCAAGCCGGCCACGACGTCCGCGGGACGCGGTTCGGGCCGGGTGGTGACCACGGCCTCGACGTTGGCCGCGTAACCGGATTCCAGGCACCGCACGAAGGTGTCCTCGCCGATGGTGCTCTCGGCCAGGAACTCCTCGGAGGCGCTGCCGCCCATCGCGCCCGAGGTCGCTGACACGATGACGTAGCGCACCCGCAGCCGGGCGAAGATGCGCTGGTAGGCCTCGCGGTGCGCGCGGTAGGCGGCCTCGAGGCCGGCGTCGTCGACGTCGAAGGAGTAGGAGTCCTTCATCAGGAACTCCCGGACGCGCAGGATGCCGGCTCGCGGCCGCGCCTCGTCGCGGTACTTGTTCTGGATCTGGTAGAGCACCAGCGGAAGGTCTTTGTAGGAGTTGTATTCGCCCTTGACGGTCAGGGTGAACAGCTCCTCGTGGGTGGGGCCCAGCAGGTAGTCGTGGCCGCGGCGGTCCTGCAGCCGGAACACGCTGTCGCCATATTCGGTCCAGCGGTTCGTCGTCTCGTACGGCGCGCGCGGCAGCAGGGCCGGGAACAGGATCTCCTGGCCGCCGATGGCGTTCATCTCGTCGCGGACGACGCGTTCGATCCTGCGCAGGACCCGTAATCCCAGGGGCAGCCAGCTGTACAGCCCGGGCGCGACGGGACGAACGTATCCGGCGCGGATCAGCAGCCTGTGGCTGGGCACTTCGGCCTCGGCGGGATCGTCACGCAGGGTGCGCAGGAAGAGCTCGGACATCCGGGTGATCACAGCGGGCCAGCCTAGTGGTGGACACCCCCCGGCGACGATGCGGGCCGCTACAGCTCCCCGGCCTCCATGGCTTCCTTGACCTCCTGCGCGTGGGCAACCTGCTCCGGGGTGTATCCGATGAACAGCGCGGCCACGCCGACGATGATGGAGGCTCCGGCCACCCAGAGCAGACCATAGGTGTAACCGTGGTCGAGGGCCCGCAACTGGGCGTCGTTCATGAACTTGACCGGGCCTGTCGAGCCGCCGAGGTACAGCGTGCGCGAGGTGATCACCGCCTGGATGACCGCCAGGACCAGCGGCCCGCCCAGGCTCTGCAGCATCAGTGTCATCGCCGACACCGGGCCGATCTGGTCGAAACCCACGCCCGCGATCGCCGACAGGGTCAGCGGGACGACGGCCATGCCGATGCCGATCCCACCGATGACGATCGGCATGACCAGGTTCGGAAAGTAGGGTGCGCCCCGATGCATGAACCACCAGCCGTAGAGCATCGCGAGGAACAGGAGGTATCCACCGGCGATCGTCACGATCCGCGGCGAGAACCGCGACACCAGCTGGGAGGAGACGCCCAGGCCGATACCCATCGCGAGGACGAACGGAATGAAGCCGACGCCCGCGCGCAACGCGCTGTAGCCCAGGATGTCCTGCACATAGAGGCCGATCAACACCGTCAGGGTGAACATGACGCCGCCGGCCAGGAAGATCGCGACGAAGGTGACCGACCGGTTGCGGTCGCGGAACAGCCGGAACGGAACCACGGGGTTTTCGGCGGTGCGCTCGACGATGACGAAGGCCAGAGCGGCGGCCATGGCCACCGCGCCCGACCCGAGGGTGGTGATCGAGATCCAGCCCTGCTCCGGCCCCATCGAGAAGGCGAACACGGCGGCCGTGCAGGCCAGGGTGGCCAGCATGGCCCCCGCCGCGTCCAACTTCATCCGCTCCCTGTTGGTCTCCTGCAGCGCGGTGCGGGCCAGATAGATCATCACCAGCCCGATCGGCACGTTCACCAGGAACGCCAGCCGCCACGACAACTCGGTCAGCGCCCCGCCGACCACCAGGCCCATCACCGACCCGACCGCGGTCATCGCGGCGAAGACCGCGGTGGCGAAGTTCCGCGCCGGCCCCTTGGGGAAGGTCGTCGCCACCAGCGCCAGGCCGGTCGGCGACGCGATGGCCGACCCGACGCCCTGGGAGAGTCGGGCGATGACCAGCGTCGCATCGTCCCAGGCCACGGCGCACAGGACGGACGAGATGGTGAACAACGCGACGCCGACGATGAACGTACGTTTACGCCCGATGGTGTCCCCGAGACGGCCACCGAGCAGCATCAACCCACCGAAGGTGAGCACGTAGGCGGTGATGACCCAGCTACGGCCCGCGTCGGACAGGCTGAGCTCATTCTGGATCTTGGGCAGTGCGACGATGGCAACCGTGCTGTCCATCGTCGCCAGCAACTGCATGCCGCCGATCGCGACAACGGCCGCGATGAAGCGGCGAGAGGGCAACCAGGTAGGTAAATACCTCCCGGCACGGGGGGTGGCGGTCTCTGCCTGACGCGCCGCACGCGCCGGCACCGGACGATCGGGGAGTGCGGATGTCCAATTGCGGACCGCTCGATCCGAGTCGTTGAGAGCCGTCATAACGGGTTACCTTACAGTAATCTTAAGAATCGTTTAAAGCCTCGAAGGCGGCGACGGCCCCGATCACGATGATCGCGGGAGGTCGGACACCTTCGGCACGGATTTTCTCTGGCGTGTCGACAAGGGTGGCCCGCAACGTCTGCTGAGCCGCCGTCGTCCCGTGCTGGACCACAAGGACCGGCGTATCCGCAGCTCGGCCGCCCTTCAACAGGGCATCCACGAAGAGTTCGATGCGTTCGACCGCCATCAGCAAAACAAGGGTGCCGGTCAATGCCGCCAGGGCGTCCCAATTCACTAACGATTCGGGGTGACCGGGCGGCAGATGGCCGCTGACCACCACAAACTCGTGATTTATCGCGCGATGGGTGACCGGGATGCCCGCCAGCGCCGGTACGCCTATGGCACTTGTCACACCGGGCACCACCGTCACCGGGATCCCGGCGTCGACGCACGCGAGCACCTCCTCGTAGCCGCGTGCGAACACGAAGGGATCCCCACCTTTGAGGCGGACCACGAAGCTGCCGGCCCGCGCCCGGTCGATCATGACGTCGTTGATCGCCTCCTGGGCCATGGCCCGCCCATAAGGGATCTTGGCGGCGTCGATGACCTCCACGTGCAGCGGCAGCTCGGCCAGAAGTTCCGGCGGCGCCAACCGGTCCGCGACCACCACGTCGGCCTGGGCGAGCAGACGACGACCGCGCACCGTGATCAGTTCCGGGTCCCCCGGGCCGCCCCCGACCAGCGCGACGCCGCCGCGTACAACATCGGAGTTCGCAGAGCTCTCCAGCGTGATCACGCCGTTTTGCAGCGCCTCCCGGATCGCGGATCGGATTGCCGCAGACCGGCGGTGCTCGCCACCGGCGAGCACCCCCACCGACAGTCCCGCGTAGCTGAAGGAGGCCGGTGTGACGGCGGTCCCCTCGACGGCGATGTCGGCGCGGACGCAGAAGATCTGACGGCGTTCCGCCTCGGCGACGACAGCTTCGTTCACCTGCGGGTCGTCGGTGGCTGCAATCGCATACCAGGCACCCTCGAGATCCCCGTCGCGGTAGTCCCGCACGGACAACGTGACGCCGCTCATCGACTCGACGGCGGGGGTGGCGGCACGGGAGACGACGTGGACCTCCGCACCGCTGGCGACGAGCAGGGGCAACCGGCGCTGGGCCACGGACCCGCCGCCGACCACGACGACTTTCTTTCCGGCCAGCCGCAATCCGACCAGGTAGGGGTTCTCGGACACCCGGCAAGCTTAGTGGCGACCGCCGACGCGGCGCCGAGCGGCATGCGCGACAAAGCGCACCACGGCGTCCGGCGCGGCGGCCGGGTGGGTGTGCAGGTAGGAGGCATGGACGCCGGCGTGCACAGCGCCGTCGCGCATGCTGTCCGCCCCGTCGCCCCGGTAGGCCCACGCCGGCGGGTACTCGCGGCTGTAGCGAATTACGGTCCGGTGGAATTCGTGCCCGACGACCCGCCGGCCCGCGCGGTACAGCGGCGAATCGGCCACCGCGACGGCGTCACGGTAGGCCAGCGTGAGGCGCGGCGTGAACCGCGCCGACCCGCCCAGCACCCCGCACATCGGTTGCCCGTCGAGTTCGGAGGCCAGATAGACCAGCCCGGCGCACTCCGCGTGCACCGGCGCGCCGGTGCGCGCGAGCTCCTTGATCTGGCGGCGGACGAGGTCGTTGGCGGACAGCTCGGCGGTGAACTGTTCGGGAAAGCCGCCGGGCAGCACCACCGCGTCGGTGCCGTCGGGCAGCGGGTCGACGAGCGGGTCGAACTCGGTCACTCGCGCGCCGGCGGCGCGCAGCAGCTCGGCATGCTCGGCGTAACCGAAGCTGAAGGCCTTGCCCGCCGCCATCGCGACGGCGGCGGCGCGCCCGGCGGGGAGCTCAGCAGGGACCTCCCCCACCGCCGTCGCTGGATTCCACGCCGGGCCGTCGGGGCGACTCCGGGCGGCCGCGACGACGGCGGCCAGGTCGACGTGGCGGGCAACCAGGCCGGTCATCGCCTCGACGGCGGTCTGCGCACGCCGGCCGTATTCGACGGCGGTGACCAGACCGAGATACCTCGTCGGCACCTCCAGTTCTGCGGTGCGCGGAATCGCCCCGAACACCGCTACACCGGCCTGCTCACAGGCCTGGCGCAGCACCTGCTCGTGCCTGGGCGATCCGACGCGGTTGAGGATCACTCCGGCGATCCGGGTCGCGGTGTCGAACGTCGCGAACCCGTGCAGCAGGGCGGCGATGCTGTGGCTCTGGCCGCGCGAGTCGACCACCAGGACCACCGGAGCGCCCAGCAGCCCGGCGACGTGGGCGGTGGATCCGTCCGCCGGGGTCGTCGCACCGGCAGCGATCCGTCCGTCGAACAGCCCCATCACCCCTTCGACCACGGCGACGTCCGCGCCGGCGGCACCGTGGGTGTAGAGGGGACCGATCAGGGGCTCCCCGACCAGCACCGGATCCAGATTGCGGCCGGGCCGGCCGGCGGCCAGGCCGTGATAGCCCGGGTCGATGAAGTCAGGACCCACCTTGAACGGCGCGACGGTATGCCCGGCCTGGCGCAGCGCCCCGACCATACCTGTTGCCACCGTGGTCTTTCCGCTGCCCGAGGCGGGCGCGGCGATCACGACGGCCGGTACCGGGGTCACGGCCTCACCCGCGGGCGTGCGCGAAACGACGCGACGCAGGGCGCACGCCGGCTCACCATTCGATGCCCTTCTGCCCCTTGCGTCCCGCGTCCATCGGATGCTTGACCTTGGCCATCTCGGTGACCAGGTCGGCCGCCTCGACCAGCCGCGGCGGGGCGTCGCGCCCGGTGATCACCACATGCTGGCAACCGGGCCGCCCCAGCAGGGCGTCGACCACGGTGTCGACGTCGATCCAGCCCCATTTGAGCGGATAGGTGAACTCGTCGAGCACATAGAATCCGTGCCGCTGGACGGCCAGCCGCCGAGCGATCTCGGCCCATCCGTCGGCCGCCGCGGCGGCGTGGTCGACGTCGCTGCCCCGCTTGCGCGTCCACGACCAGCCCGCGCCCATCTTGTGCCACTCGACGGCGCCGCCGAGCCCGTGGGTCTCGTGCAGCTCGCCGAGCCGCTGAAAGGCGCTCTCCTCGCCCACCTTCCATTTGGCGCTCTTGACGAACTGGAAGACGGCGACGTCCAGCCCGGCGTTCCAGGCGCGCAACGCCATTCCGAACGCCGCGGTGGACTTCCCCTTGCCCGCGCCGGTGTGCACCGCCAGCACCGGCACGTTGCGCCGCGCCCGGGTGGTCAGGCCGTCGTCGGGGACCTGCACTGGTGTTCCTTGTGGCATGGGGCGCACACCTTCCGGTAGCTCAGGCGACGCTGCGTACGGCCCGCGTCAGGTGATCGGCGTGCAACTGCTCGAGCCGCACGGCCGGCGCGCCGAGCCGGCGGGCCAGCGCAACGGCCAAACCCAGCCGCACATAGGAGGTTTCGCAGTCCACGACCACCGCGGCAGCGCCTTCGGCGGCCAGCCGGGCCGCCGCGGTGCGGGTGCGGCCCAGCGGGTCCGGCCCACCCGTGGCCCTCCCGTCGGTGAGGACCACCACCAGGGCGCGCCGGGACTTGTCGCGCGCCCGTTCCCGGAGGATCAGCTCACGCGCAGCCAGCAACCCCTCGGCCAGCGGAGTCTTGCCGCCGGTGTCGAATCGCGCGAGCCGCCGGCCGGCGATGTGCGCGGACGACGTCGGCGGGAGCACCAGACTGGCCTCCCGCTGGCGGAACGTGATCACCGCGACCTTGTCCCGGCGCTGGTAGGCGTCACGCAGCAGGGACAGTGCGGCGCCGCTGACCGCAGCCATGCGATCCCGCGCCGCCATCGAACCGGACGCGTCGACGACGAACACCACCAGATTGCCCTCACGCCCTTCGCGGACGGCCAGGCGGACGTCGTCGGGCCGTGGGCGCAGCGGGCCGGCACCGCCGTGCTCGGCGGCCGAGAGCAGCGTCGCGAACAGGTGCAGTCCCCGCGCGCCGGAGTCGGTGTCGCTCACGTCGGTGGCCGCGATCACGCCGCCGGTGGCGTTGCGGGCCCGTGATCGCCGTCCCGGGGTGCCGGCGCCGACTCCCGGAACCCTCAGTGCGCGGGCCCGGAAAGTCTGCGACGGCGGCGCACTGGGCCGCGGCGCACTGGGCCGCGGCGCCTGCGGACGCGACGCCTGAGGACGCGACGCCTGCGAATGTGGCGGCGAATCCTGTTGCAGCACTGGACCTTCAGTATCCGCAGGGGCTCCACCACCGGGCGGTTCGGGCTCCGGCTCGGGATCGCGGTCACCGGCCCGCGCCAGTGCGGCGTCGAGCTGCTCGCGCTCGATGCCGGGGTCGTCGAACGGGTCGCGGCGGCGCCGATGCGGCAACGCCAATTCGGCCGCAATCCGGATGTCCTGCTCCTCGACGATGCCTGCGCCGCGCCAGGCGGCGTGGGCGACCGCGGTGCGGGCCACCACCAGATCGGCTCGCATGCCGTCGACGTCGAACGCCGCACACAGCGCCGCGATCCGGCGTAACTCGTTGTCCGGCAACACCACGTCGTCGACCTGAGCGCGCGCGGAAGCGATCCGCCGGGCCAGCTCGGCGTCGGCGCCCGCGTAACGCTCGGCGAACGCGTCGGGGTCGGCCTCGTAGGCCATCCGCTGGCGGATCACCTCGACGCGGACGTCGACATCGCGGGAGGCGTGCACGTCGACGGTCAGGCCGAACCGGTCCAACAGTTGCGGGCGCAGCTCGCCCTCCTCGGGATTCATCGTGCCGATCAGCACGAACCGCGCCTCGTGCGAATGCGAGATGCCGTCGCGCTCGACATGCACGCGGCCCATCGCCGAGGCGTCGAGCAGCACGTCGACCAGGTGGTCGTGCAGCAGGTTGACCTCGTCGACGTAGAGGACACCACCGTGCGCGCGTGCCAGCAGACCCGGCGAGAAGGCGTGCTCCCCGTCGCGCAACACCCGCTGCAGATCCAGCGAACCGATCACCCGGTCTTCGGTTGCCCCCAGCGGCATCTCGACCAGGCCCGCTTTTTCGCTGCCGGTCGCAGCGGACAGCAGCGCGGCGAGCGCCCGCACGGCGGTCGACTTGGCGGTCCCCTTCTCGCCACGGATGAGCGCCCCGCCGATCTCCGGACGCACGGCACACAGCAACAGGGCGAGCCGCAGCCGGTCGTGCCCGACGATCGCACTGAACGGATACGGCGTCACGGCAGCTCGGCCAAACCGGAGCCGGGCCGCAGCATCGGCACGTGCGGCACCCCGTCGTCGACGAAATCCTCACCGTCCCGGACGAACCCGTGTTGTGCATACATGTCGGCCAGATACGTCTGCGCATTGATCCGGCACGGGTGGTCACCGACCTCGGCCAGCGCGGCGCGCAACAGCCGGGTGGTGTGGCCCTGACCACGCATATTGCGTTTGGTGCACAGTCGGCCGATGCGGAACGCCTTGGTGCCTCCGGCGTGTTCCTCCATCAGCCGCAGGGTGCAGATGACGTCGCCGCCGGCGGCTTCCAGCCAGAAGTGCCGGGTTTCGGTGAGCAGGTCGCGCCCGTCCAATTCCGGATAGGGGCAGGCCTGTTCGACGACGAACACCTCGATCCTCAGCTTGAGCAGCTGGTAGAGGGTGTGGGTGTCAAGGTCCTGCGCCCGGACGCGACGCAGACTCATCGTTGTCACGCAACCTCCAGCTGTAAGGCCCGGCTGCCCCACGACCACACCTCGTCGAACAACGCCGGCTCGTCGGAAAGCTGCACGCCGAGGGATGGAACCATCTCTTTGAGCGCGGGGAGCCAGGATCGGTATCGGCGCGCGAAGCACCGCCGCAGCACATCCAGCGCGATCGGCACGGCGGTCGATGCCCCCGGCGAGCCCCCGAGCAGTCCAACGATCGTGCCGTCCGCGCCACTGAGGACGGTCGTGCCGAACTCCAGCGCCCCGCCCCTGCGCCGGTCGGGCCGGATCACCTGCACTCGCTGACCGGCCACCGTCAGCTCCCAGTCGGAATCCTCTGCGCTGGGTACGAATTCGCCCAACATCCGCATCCGCTCCGGCCCGGAGAGCCGCAGTTGGCCGACCAGATAGTTCACCAGCGCCCGTTCGGTGACGCCGACGCCGAGCATCGAAATCAGGTTGTTCGGCTTGACCGAGCGGGGCAGATCGGTGACATGGCCGTGCTTGGAGAACTTCGGCGACCAGCCCGCGTAGGGACCGAACACCAGCCACGCCTTGCCGTTGACCAGGCGCAGATCCAGGTGCAGCGCGCCCAGCGGCGGAGCCCCCGGCGCCGGGACCCCGTACACCTTGGCCCGGTGTGCGGCGGTGAGCGCCGGCTTGGCGGCGTGCAGGAAGCGACCGCCGATGGGGAAGCCGGCATAGCCGCGAGCTTCACCGATGCCCGATCTCTGCAACAGCGACAACGCGTCCCCACCGGCGCCGACAAAGACGAATTTCGCGTTGAGCCTGCGCCTTTCGCCGGTGCGGCGATTACCGAGCAACAACGTCCAGCTGCCGTCGCCCTGGCGCGTGAGGTTACGCACCTCGTGACCGAACAACGCGGTGGTTCCGTGCCGCACGCAGAAGCCGACGAGCTGGCGGGACAAGGCGCCGAAGTCGACGTCGGTGCCGTGGGGAGCCCAGCTCAGCGCGATGGGCTCGGTGAAGTCCCGTTTGGCGGCCATCAGGGGCAGCCGGCGCGCGAACTCGTCGGGGTCCTCGATCAGTTCCGTGCCGGCGAACAAGGGGTTGGAAGCCAGCGCCCGCTGCCGCCTTCGCAGATAGTCGACGCGCTGCGCGCCGCGCACGAAGCTGGCATGCGGGATCGGGTTGAGGAAACCGCGATCGGCCACGATCCCGTTCGTGACGGCGTAGGCCCAGAATTGGCGGGTCACCTGGAACTGCTCGTTGACGTGCACCGCCTTGCCGATGTCGATCGACCCGTCGCGGCGCTGCGGGGTGTAGTTGAGCTCGCACAGCGCCGAATGCCCGGTCCCGGCGTTGTTCCAGGGACCACTGCTTTCGCCGGCGACGGCGTCCAGCCGCTCAACCAGGGCGATCGACCAGTCCGGTTCCAGCCGGCGCAGCAACGCCCCCAGCGTGGCGCTCATGATGCCCGCGCCCACCAGCACGACGTCAGTCCGCGCGGCTGCGGTTTGCTTCGCCACCGAATCGTCGATCCTTCCCTCGGTTGTGCCGATGCCCAGGCTATCGACCGGTGACGACCCCAAGACGTGCACCTCCCTGCGGCCACGCGTCGTGACCGCGCTTCAAGCTGGCCTCGCTTTGAGCTGGCCGCGCTTCAAGCTGGCCTCGCTTCAAGCTGGCCTCGCTTCAAGCTGGCCGCGCTTTAAGCTGGCAAGGTGACTGGCTGGGTGCCCGACGTCCTGCCCGGCTACTGGCAGCGCACCCTGCCGCTGGGGCCCGATCCCGACGGCGAGGGCGAGATCGTCGCCACGCTGGTCCGGCGCGGCGGGCCACCGGGCGACGACGCTTCTCATGCGGTGCTGGCGGTGCACGGCTACACCGACTACTTCTTTCACACCGCCCTGGCGGATCACTTCGCCGACCGCGGCTTCACGTTCTACGCGCTGGACCTGCGTAAGTGCGGCCGATCGCGCCGCGACGGCCAGACCCCGCACTTCGTCACCCATCTGGACCGCTACGACGCCGAGCTCGGCGAGGCCCTGTCGGTGATCACCGAGCGGGAGCGCCCCGTCACAATCCTGGTGTACGCCCACTCCGCCGGCGGCCTCATCGCGCCGTTGTGGCTGGACCGGTTGCGGCGACGCGACGACGCCGCGCACGCCGACATCGGCGGCCTGGTACTCAACAGCCCGTTCCTGGACCTGCACGGCCCGGCCGTCCTGCGCCTGCCGGTGGCCTCGGCGGTGTTCGCCGCGCTGTCGCGGGTGCGGGCCAAAGGGGTGGCCCGGCCGTCGGGCGTGGGCGGTTACGGCACCACCCTGCACCGGGACTATCACGGCGAGTTCGACTACGACCTGCGGTGGAAACCGTTGGGCGGCTTCCCGATCACGTTCGGCTGGCTGCACGCCGTCCGCCGCGGCCAGGCGCGCCTGCACCGCGGGCTCGACGTCGGCGTGCCCAACCTGATCCTGCGCTCGGACCACAGCGTCGCCGAATGCCGCGACCCGGCGGCGATGCAGCGCGGTGACGCGGTTCTCGACGTCAACCAGATCGCCCGGTGGGCCGGCTGCGTCGGGAACCATTCCACCGTCGTGCCGGTGGCCGACGCCAAACACGACGTGTTCCTGTCCCTGGCGCAGCCGCGCGCACAGGCCTATCGCCGGCTCGACCGGTGGCTCGACGACTACCTCGACGCCGACAACACCGATGCTGCGGCCTCGGGGCGACGGTCGTGAGAACGTCGGTGAGCATCCGCGTAGGGGAAGGATCATCGTCGCCGGCCCGCAGGAATCGTCGATCCTCGAGGCGAAGAGCTTCGGGCCGACTGCCACGGAGGTTCTTGCGAACGCGCTGCCGGGCCGGTGCCGAGTTCAGTGCGTCGAGGGTCCGCGCGGATGCGGCGCGGGCTCGCCGGCCTGGCACTTCGGGCACAGCCCGCGCAGGGTCAGGCCGGCCCGCTCGGAGAGCGCGAACGAACTGCCCGCCATGGCCTGCTCGAGCGCCGAACTCAGCTGATCGGCGGGCACCTCGATGATCGAGCCACACCGGGTGCAGACCGCGTGGTGGTGGGGGGCGGTGGCCAGCCCGTACGTGGTGACGCCGCTGTCAAGGGTCAACGCGTGCAACACCCCTTGGTCGACCAACGTGGTGACCGTGCGGTAGATGGTCGCCAGGTCGGGCACGTGGGTGCCGGGCGGCACACACTCGCGCACCCGCTTGTGGATGTCGGCGACCGGCAAATGCCCGTGGACGGGCTCGAGCACCGCCAGCACCTGGATGCGTGACGCCATCCGCCGCAGCCCGCGGGCGCGAAGGAAGTCACCGATTCGTTCGGTGGCGGCGGGATCCAGGACGGACCGATCACAGGTCACCCGTCCAGTGTTGCCCCGGATCCGCGAGAGCGCCAGTTTCGCCTCGGTGCGGCGCGGTGCGACACCTCCTGCAAGTGACTTGCATCCAGGACGCCAGGCTGCTTAAAGTCGGGCCGGTTGCCGCCTGCCCGATGTTGCCGCCTGCCCGATGTTGCCGCCTGCCCGAAGCCGGAAGGATTCCAGTGTCCAATGCCCAACGCAACGGGCGACCGCCGTGGAAGGCCAGGATTCGCAGCGCCCTGACCGCGGCGGAGTGGTGGCGGCTGGGATCGATGTCGGCGTTCATCGTCGCACTGCACCTGATCGGCTGGCTGACCCTGGTATTCCTGGTCGAGCCCGCGCAGCTCAGCGTGGGCGGCAAGGCCTTCGGTATCGGCATCGGTGTCACGGCCTACACCTTGGGCATGCGGCACGCCTTCGACGCTGATCACATCGCCGCAATCGACAACACCACCCGCAAGCTGATGAACGACGGGCAGCGCCCCCTTGCAGTCGGCTTCTTCTTCTCCCTGGGCCACTCCTCGGTTGTCTTCGCGCTGGCGGTGTTGCTGACCAGCGGGATCAAGGCGCTCGTGGGCCCGGTCGAGCACGATTCGGCGACGCTGCACCACTACACGGGCCTGATCGGGACCAGCGTCTCCGGCGCGTTCCTCTACCTGATCGCCGCAGTCAACATCGTCATCCTCATGGGTATCCTGCGGGTGTTCGCCAAGCTGCGCCGCGGCCGCTACGACCCCGACACGGACGCAGCGGAGCTGGAACGGCAGCTGGACAACCGGGGACTGATCAACCGCCTGCTGGGGCGGTTCACCAGATCGATCACCCAGTCGTGGCACGCGTACCCGATCGGGTTGTTGTTCGGGCTCGGCTTCGACACCGCCACCGAGATCGCGCTGCTGGTGCTGGCCAGCACCAGCGCGGCGTCGGGCCTACCGTGGTACGCCATCCTGTGCCTGCCGGTGCTGTTCGCCGCCGGCATGTGCCTGTTGGACACCGTCGACGGCTCGTTCATGAACTTCGCCTACGGCTGGGCGTTCTCCAATCCGGTGCGCAAGATCTACTACAACATCACCATCACCGCGCTGTCGGTGGTCGTGGCACTGCTCATCGGCAGCGTGGAACTGCTGGGGCTCTTCGCCGGCCAATTCGGCTGGCACGGCCCGTTCTGGGAATGGATCGGCGGGCTTGACCTCAATGCGGTCGGCTACTGCGTCGTCGGCATGTTCGTCGTCACCTGGGCCGTCGCCCTGGTCGTCTGGCGCTACGGCCGCATCGAAGAGAAGTGGAGTTCCCCTCCCGTCGGGGCCCAGCGCACGTCGTAGGCCTCCACGACCCTCCCGGAAAACCGCGGTTGGGGTGTACAACGGTGCCATGGGCTCCTCGGCGGCGCGCGGGCGCCGGTGATCCGCGGTGCATGAGCTCTCGCTCTGCGAGGCGATCGCCGGCGTGGCCAAGACGCATGCCGACGGCCGCCAGGTGGACGTGGTGCGGGTGCGCATCGGCGCCCTGCGCCAGGTGGTGCCGGAGTCGCTGTCGTTCTGCTGGACGCTCGTCCGGGACGCCGAGGACATGCCGGACGCCGAACTGGAACTCGAGTGCGTCACCGCCGAGGTCTGCTGCCACGCGTGCGGTCAGCGGTCCGAGATCACCTCGGCGTGGTCGATCTGGTGCCCACGCTGCGACAGTTGCGACGTCGAGGTGGTGCGCGGAAACGAATTCCTGGTGACGTCATTGGACGTCTCGTGAAGGGGACGTCTCGTGAAGGGGACGTCTCGTGAAGGGGACGTCTCGCGAAGGGGACGTCTCGCAATGAATCGCGCTGACCATGGGTAGATTCCACCGGCACGACGACGGAACCAACCACGACCACGACCACGACCACGACCACGACCACGACCACGACCACGACGACCACGGCGACCACGGCGATCACAGCCACTACGGGACGGGCCGGCAGCGCGTCGAGGTGCTCGAGTCGATCTTCGCGGAGAACGACGTACTCGCCGGCGCCAACCGGGCGGCGTTCGAAAGCCATGGGATCCGCACCCTCAACCTGATGAGCTCACCGGGATCGGGCAAAACGACCGTCCTGCAGGCCACGCTGGACGCGCTGGCCGGTGAGATCGCGATCGGGGTGATCGAAGGCGACATCGCCACCGACCTGGACGCGGCCAAGCTCAGCGGCCGCGGCGCCCAGGTGTCACTGCTGAACACCAGCAACGGATTTGGGGGCGAATGCCATCTCGACGCGCCGATGGTCAATCGCGCACTGCCCGGCCTCGACCTGGAACTGCTGGATCTGGTGATCATCGAGAACGTCGGCAACCTGGTCTGTCCGGCCGAGTTCGACGTCGGCGAGCACGCCAAGGCCATGGTCTACTCCGTGACGGAAGGCGAGGACAAGCCGTTGAAGTATCCCGTGATGTTTCGCTCGGTGGATGTGTTGCTGCTCAACAAGATTGACCTGGTGCCGCATTTGGACGTCGACGTCGACACCTACGTGCGCCACGTTCGCCAGGTCAACGCGACGGCGCCGATCCTGCCCGTCAGTGCCCGCACCGGCGCCGGCCTGGGTGCGTGGTTCGGCTGGCTGCGGCGGTTCGCCGGCACGCCGCCGGTCTGAACTGCGGCGCCCGGCTACCGACACCGGATGCCGGAAATCCCCGGCTCCTGGCCGGCCCCCTGGCATGCGGCGCCGGCGGCGAACGGCCAAACCTGCCGTTGCCCTGCGTTTTCCGCCTGATCCCGGGATTATGCACGCTGTGGTTGTTGAGCCGCTCTCGGTAACCGTTGACAAGGCCCACCGGCGGGAGTAGACCCAGAACCAGCGCTGTGCAAGTGGGCCGACGGTCGACTCCTGCGGCGCAGGGGCCAGGGCTGCCCCGGAAAGCTGCAGCATGCCAACAAAAGCGGCAGTCAAAGCGGAAGAAACGCTGATCCACGTTCTCTGGATCAACGCGGGCCTGAGTTGTGACGGCGATTCAGTGGCGTTGACCGCCGCCACCCAGCCCAGCGTCGAGGAGATCGCCCTCGGGGCACTCCCGGGCCTACCGAAGGTCGCCGTGCACTGGCCGCTGATCGATTTCGAATGCGGCCCCGCCGGAGGGGCCGACGACTTCCTCGCGTGGTTCTTCAAGGCCGACCGCGGCGAACTGGAACCCTTCGTGCTGGTCGTCGAGGGCTCGATCCCCAACGAGAAGATCAAGGACGAGGGCTACTGGTGCGGCTTCGGCAACGACCCGGCCACCGGCCAGCCGATGATCACCAGTGAGTGGCTCGACCGGTTGACACCCAAGGCCACCGCGGTCGTCGCCGTCGGGACCTGCGCGACCTACGGCGGCATCCACGCGATGGCGGGCAATCCGACCGGGGCGATGGGCGTTCCCGACTACCTCGGCTGGGACTGGAAGAGCAAGGCCGGCATTCCGATCGTGTGCGTTCCCGGCTGCCCGATCCACCCGGACAACCTGGCGGAGACACTGACCTACCTGCTCTACATGGCGACCGGCCAGGCCCCGATGATCCCGCTCGACGACGCGTTGCGCCCGGCGTGGCTGTTCGGACGGACCGTGCACGAGGGCTGCGACCGGGCCGGATACTACGAGCAGGGCGACTTCGCGAACGAGTACGGATCACCGAAATGCATTGTCAAACTTGGCTGTTGGGGTCCGGTCGTCAAATGCAACGTGCCCAAGCGCGGGTGGATCAACGGCGTCGGGGGTTGCCCGAACGTCGGCGGCATCTGCATCGGGTGCACCATGCCAGGCTTCCCGGACAAGTTCATGCCGTTCATGGACGAACCGCCCGGCGGCAAGATCTCGAGCGCGGCGGTGGGTCTGTACGGGACCGTGATTCGCAATCTGCGCGGTATCACCGCTCGCACGGTCGACAAAGAGCCGCGCTGGCGGCACAACGGCAACCACCTCACCACCGGAGCGCAGCGAACCTGGTAGGCGCCCGGTAAGCCGGACGCTCCATCCTCACCGCGGCATCACCACCGCAGACGGAGAGATCGATGACCACTATCGTCCCCGAACCGACCACCGCCCAGCGGGAGCCCGGCCAGCTCGTCGAGATGGCCTGGGATCCGATCACCCGCATCGTCGGCAGCCTCGGCATCTACACCAAGATCGACTTCGAGAACAGAGAAGTCGTCGAGTGCCACAGCACGTCGTCGATCTTCCGCGGCTACTCGATCTTCATGAAGGGCAAGGATCCCCGCGACGCGCACTTCATCACCAGCCGCATCTGCGGCATCTGCGGCGACAACCACGCCACCTGTTCGTGCTACGCGCAGAACATGGCCTACGGCGTCAAGCCGCCGCATCTGGGCGAGTGGATCGTCAACCTCGGCGAGGCCGCGGAATACATGTTCGACCACAACATCTTCCAGGAGAATCTGGTCGGCGTGGACTTCTGCGAGAAGATGGTGGCCGAGACGAACCCGAGCGTGCTCGCCCAGGCCGAGAAGACGGCGGCGCCGCACGCCGATGCGCACGGGTACAAGACGATCGCCGACATCATGCGCTCGCTCAACCCGTTCAGCGGCGAGTTCTACCGCGAGGCGCTGCAGGTGTCCCGGTACACGCGAGAGATGTTCTGCCTCATGGAGGGACGCCACGTGCACCCGTCGACGCTGTATCCCGGTGGGGTCGGCACCGTCGCGACGGTCCAGCTGATGACCGACTACATGACACGGCTGATGCGCTATGTCGAGTTCATGAAGAAGGTCGTGCCGATGCACGACGACCTGTTCGACTTCTTCTACGACGCGCTGCCCGGATACGAGAAGGTCGGGCTGCGCCGGACCCTGCTCGGCTGTTGGGGCTCCTTCCAGGACCCCGAGGTGTGCAACTTCGAATACAAGGACATGGAGCGCTGGGGCAACGCGATGTTCGTCACCCCGGGAGTGGTGGTCGACGGCAAGCTCGTCACCCACTCGCTGGTGGACATCAACCTGGGAATCCGGATCCTGTTGGGCAGCTCCTACTATGACGACTGGACCGAACAGGAGATGTTCGTACACACCGACCCGCTGGGTAACGCCGTGGACCGGCGCCACCCGTGGAACCAGCACACCAACCCGCACCCGCAAAAGCGCGACATGGACGGCGGCAAGTACAGCTGGGTGATGTCGCCGCGCTGGTTCGACGGCCGCGACCACTTGGCGCTGGACACCGGTGGCGGTCCGCTGGCCCGGCTGTGGGCGACCGCGCTGGCCGGGCTGGTCGACATCGGCTACGTCAAGGCGACGGGCACCAGCGTCAAGATCAACCTGCCCAAGACCGCCCTGAAGGGACCGGTCGAGTTCGAATGGCAGATTCCCAAGTACGGCAGCAACACGATCGAGCGCGACCGGGCGCGCACCTACTTCCAGGCCTACGCGGCGGCGTGCGCGCTGCACTTCGCCGAGAAGGCGCTCGCCGAGATCCGCGCCGGGCGCACCAAGACCTGGGAGCGCTTCGAGGTGCCCGACGAGGGCATCGGCTGCGGCTTCACCGAGGCGGTGCGCGGGGTGCTCAGCCATCACCTGGTGATCCGGGACGGCAAGATCGCCAACTACCACCCGTATCCGCCGACCCCGTGGAACGCCAACCCGCGCGACAGCTACGGCACTCCGGGACCCTACGAGGACGCGGTGCAGGGTCAGCCGATCTTCGAGGAGAACGGCAGGGAGGACTTCAAGGGCATCGATGTCATGCGCACGGTGCGCAGCTTCGACCCGTGCCTGCCCTGCGGTGTGCACATGTACCTGGGCAAGGGCAAGACGCTGGAAAGACTGCACACGCCCACGCAGTCACCCGCCGGCGGTGATGATCGCAAGCTCGGCGAAGCCGGGCGCAGCGGGTCATCACCATCAATGGAGTAGACCCGCGGAATGACAACACCGGATCGCCCGGGAACCACCTCTGAACTCTCCGAGAACGACGCGCAGTGGCGCAGCGCGGGTGATCGGATCCAGACACTGCTGGATTCCTGCGCGGCGGGTGGGGCGGCCGCGTATGACCGCGCCCAGTTGCTGGTGCGCGAGGTGGTCGAGCTGTACGGAGCCGGGCTGGCGCGGATCATGGGTTTGGCCGGCGACCCCGGGTTCGCCGAACGGCTGGCCACCGACGACCTGGTGGCCAGCCTGCTCCTGGTGCACGGGCTGCACCCGCACGACGTGCGGCGCCGGGTCTGCGACGCGCTGGACCGGGTCCGCCCGTATCTGGGCTCGCACGGCGGTGACGTCGAGCTGATCGGAATCGACGGCGACACCGTGCGCCTGGCCTTCACGGGCAGCTGCAAGAGCTGCCCGTCCTCGGCGGTGACGCTGGAGCTCGCGGTCCAGGATGCGGTCCTGACCGCCGCGCCGGAGATCTGCACGATCGAGGTGGCGGCGGCCGAACCCGCCGCCGGCACGATCCCCGCTGAATCCCTGCTGGCCCAAGTCCGTTCGCGAGGCACCGGCGCGACGGTCTGGCGTCGGGCGCCCGAACTGGCCGAGCTGGCCCCCGGCGAGGTGGCAGGTTTCTCCGTCGACGGCACCACGTTGCTGGCCTGCCGGGTCGGCGATCGGTTGTTCGCCTACCGGGATCACTGCCCGGTGTGCGACGACACGCTCGCCGGCGCGCGGCTGCACGCGAGGATGCTGGAATGCCCGCGCTGCACGACCGAATTCGACGCCGTCCACGCCGGCGCCGGCACCAACGGCACCCACCTGCAACCGATTCCGGTGCTGCTTCGCGACGGTGCGCTGTCAGTGGCGCTGCGGGGCGAACCGCTGGGGGCCGGCATATGACCAGCCCCTACGACGTGCTGGCCCGCATCAGCGCCGACCGGCCGCTCCCCGAAGACGGCGGCGAGCGCTGTGAGATGTGCGCGGAGCCGATCGCCGACGAACACCAGCACGTGGTGAGCGTGGCCGCGCGGCAACTGATGTGCGTGTGCCGCGCGTGCTACCTGCTGTTCAGCGACACTGCGGCCGAGCTGCGCTACCGGGCGGTGCCCGATCGGTACCTCGCCTTCCCGGGTTTCGCGCTGGACCGCCGGACCTGGGAAGCGCTGCAGATCCCGGTCGGCGTGGCGTTCTTCTTCACCAACTCCGCCCTCGGGCGCACCGTCGCCTTCTACCCCGGCCCGGCCGGCGCGTGCGAGTCCGAGCTCGACCTGGACGCCTGGACCGCCCTCGCGGGCGCGGACCCGCGGGCGAGGCTGGCGGTCGACGACGTGGAAGCATTGCTGGTCCGGGTCGAGGACGGGCCCGAAACTGCTGAGCCGCAGAGCTTCCTGGTCCCGATCGACGCCTGCTACGAGTTCGTCGGGCGCCTGCGCATGCTGTGGCGGGGTTTCGACGGCGGACAGCACGCGCGTGCGTTCATCGACGACTTCTTCGCCCGACTCGCCGCCCGCGCCGTGGCGAGGCCGCGATGACCGGGCAGCCGATCGACATGGCGTTCGCGGTTCACGACGTGGCGCCCGAGCCGTACAGCGTCACGCCGGTGCTCACCGCGCGCATCGGCATCACCGCCGGCGGCCCGGCCGGTCACACCGGCGCGGTGCACGCCATCGCGCTGCGCTGCCAGGTCCGCATCGAACCGCTCCGGCGCTCCTACTCCGACGACGAGGCCGCCGGACTGCTCGACCTGTTCGGCGGCCGCGAGCGCTGGGCCAACACCCAGCGCACGTTCCTGTGGCAGCATTGCGCCGCGATGGTGCCGGGATTCGCCGGGCACACGACGGTGACGCTTCCGCTGGAATGCACCTACGACTTCGAAGTGACGGCCGCCAAATACGTGCACGCCCTGCAGGCCGGGGCAATTCCCCTCCAATTCCTGTTCAGTGGAACAATTTTCGTCAATTCCGACCGCGGGTTCTCGGTTCAGCAGGTGCCGTGGGACTGCGAATGCCGTTACGACATGCCCGCCGCGGTGTGGCGCGCGCTGATCGCGCAGCACTACCCCGACACCGGCTGGGTGCGGCTGAGCCACGAAACCGTCGCCGCGCTGGCCCGCTACAAGGCCGCACAGGGACTGCTCGACCTCGACCGTGCGGTCGCCTCGCTGCTGGACGCCGAGAAGGAGGCCGCGCGGTGAGCGCACCCGAAACCTCGGCGCGGGCCCGGGCCCGCCCCGTCGCCGACGCGGTGCTCTACGAGGGCTACCTGCTCTACCCCTACCGCGGGACGTCCGGCAAGAACCAGTCGCGGTGGCAGTTCGGGGTTCTGGGACCGCCCGGTGCCGTGGACTCCGGCCTCGGCGAGGACGACGCCATGGCGGCGGACTTCCTGGTCGACGGGGCGCAGGCGATCACTGTGGTGGTGCGGTTCCTGCAGCTGCAGCACCGCCGCGCCGAACGCGACGTCGGGGGCGGCGACTTCGTGCCCGTCGACGAGCTGACCACGCCAGCCGGGTCGTGGCTCACCTGGGACGAGGCGATCGAGTGTGAGAGGCCCTTCGGCCCTATCGCATTGGACGGCCGATCACGGATCCTTCCGCTGGTGGCGCATGCGGCAACCGACATCGAACCGCTGGACGGCGGGCGGCTGGTCCGTAGACGCCGGGACGTGCGCGGCGAGCTGACGGTGACCGCCCGGCCGGACGGGGACCTGCGTCGGGTCTCGGTGCGGGTGGCCAACACCGGCGCCGGCGCCGCCGACAAGGCCGACGCGATCGCGCGGTCCATGATCGGAACCCACCTGATCGCCGACGTGGCCGGCGGAAAGTTCGTCTCGCTGCTGGAACCGCCCCCCGACGCTGCCGCCGCGGTGTCGCGGTGCGGTCGGCACCGCTGCTTCCCCGTGCTGGCCGGCCCACCGGGCACCTGCGACGTGTTGCTGATCTCCCCGATCATCCTCTACGACCATCCCGAGGTTGCCGATCAGAGCAACACCGCCCTGTACGACTGCACCGAGATCGACGAGATCCTCACCCTGCGCGTGATGACGATGACCGACGAGGAGAAGGCGCAGGCCCGCGCCACCGACCCGCGGGCCGCGCAGATCATCGACCGCTGCGATGCCATGTCGCCCGCGGCGATGGCGCGCCTGCACGGTGTGCTGCGCGATCCGCACGCGCCCGCGGGGCTGGTGCCCGGGATCCCCGAGGGTGCCGACTGGTGGGACCCGCAGGCCGACGGCGCCGTCCGCCCCGACATCGATGCGGTGCCGGTGAACGGGATCCGGGTGGCGCGCGGCAGTCGGGTCCGGCTGCACCCGAACCGCAACGCCGACGCCCAGGACATCTTCGTGGCCGGTAAGACCGCCCGCGTCACGTCGGTGCATGAAGACGTCGAGGGCAACACGCACGTCGGGGTGGTCGTCGACGACGATCCGGCCGCCGACCTGCACGACTGGTACGGGCGCTATCTGTACTTCTCCCCCGACGAAATCGAGCCGCTGGAGGCGGAGAACAGCAGCACAGAAAGGAGTTCGACATGGCAGTTCTAGGGTGGATCTTCCTCGCCATCATCGCGCTGGTGGCCACGGCCGCGGTGGCAATGGGGATGATGTCACTGCCGGATGCCCGCCGCTACCTCAAACTGAGGCAGATGTAGCCGGTCGGGCACTGTGATGACAGCGCGCATCCTGGTGGCCGGCGTCGGCAACATCTTCCTGGGGGATGACGGATTCGGCTCGGCAGTGGTCCGCCACAACGAGATCCCGCGCGACGACCCGGGTCTTCGCGTCGTCGACTATGGCATCGGGGGAATGCACCTGGCCTACGACCTGCTCGACGGCTGGGACACGCTGGTTCTCGTCGACGTGATACCGAACCGTGGCAGCCCGGGCACCCTGCACGTGTTCCAGGCCGACCACGACGCACCGGCCGAAGCGGCAGCGGTGGACGCGCACGGCATGGACCCGGCGGCGGTGTTCGCCAGTCTGCGCGCGCTGGGCGGCAGCCCGCCCTACACGGTGGTGGTGGGGTGCGAAGCGGACAGCGTCGCCGAGAGGATCGGCCTGAGCGAACCCGTCGCCAATGCTGTTGCGCGAGCGGCCCGGGCGGTCGCCGACATCGTCGCGGCGCTGCGAACTCCGGTGTCTTCGGTGCCTTGGGAGCGTTGAGCATGTGTCTGGGGATACCCGGCCGGGTGATCGGCATGCTGAACGGCTACGCGGGACAGCTCGCGCTGGTCGACGTCGCCGGCGAGCAGCGTCGCGTCAACGTCGGCATGCTGCCCGAGGAGACGTTCGCCCCCGGCGACTGGGTGATCATTCACCTGGGCTTCGTCGTGGAGAAGACCGACCGCGCCGGGGCCGACCAGGCGATGGCCGGCCTGGAGCTGATGGGCCGCGGCGGTGGCGACCCGGGATCCGGCGCGCAGGGCGGTTGAGATGACCGGGCCCTCCCTGATGCTGCGATCCGGCCCGCCCGGCACCCAGGTGCGGCAGCGCCTCACGGTGAACGGTGTCGTCCAGGGGGTCGGCTTCCGTCCCTTCGTCCATCGTCTGGCCACCGAACTCGGACTGGCCGGATTCGTCGGCAACGACTCGGGTGCGGTCTTCCTGGAGGTGCAAGGTCACCCCGCGCACGTGCGGGAGTTCAGGCGCCGGCTGCGCGCCGAAGCCCCGCCGCTGGCGCGCATCAGCACCATCTGCGCCGTCGAAATCGACGCCATCGCCAACACCGACACCGTCCGCGGGTTCGCCATCGCCGCCAGCGAGGTGGCTGCCGGTGCCAGGACGCCGATCCCGCCCGATATCGCGGTCTGCGACGATTGTGTGGCCGAGTTGTTCGACCCCGGCGACCGACGCCACCGCCACCCGTTCATCACGTGTACCAACTGCGGCCCGCGCCACACCATCATCCGCACACTGCCCTACGACCGCCCCGCGACCACGATGTCCGCGTTCGCGATGTGCGCGCGGTGCGCCGGCGAATACGCCGATCCCGCCGATCGGCGGTTCCACGCACAGCCCATCGCGTGCCCCGATTGCGGCCCCTCGCTGTGGTTCTGCGCGCACCCATCCTCATCCGAAGGCCGGGTCGACGGAACAGACGCCGCGCTGGCCGCCACCCAACGCGCGCTGGCCGGCGGCGCGGTGGTGGCCGTCAAGGGCATCGGCGGCTACCACCTGGCCTGCCTCGCCGACGACCAGCGGGCGGTGACGGCGCTGCGAACCCGGAAAGCCCGGGGCGCCAAGCCTTTCGCGATCCTGGTCCGCGACCTCGACGTCGCGCGCCGCTACGCCCCGATCGGTGACGACGAGGCCGCCGCGCTCTCGGGCCCGGCCGCACCGATCGTGCTACTCCCGCGCCGGGCCGGCGCGCCGGTCGCCGGCGCGGTCGCGCCCGGCAGCCCGCTGCTCGGGCTGATGCTGCCGTACTCCCCGATCCACCACCTGCTGCTGGCGCCCGTCCCCGGGGCCGGCGCGCGCGTGCCCGACGCGTTGGTGCTGACCAGCGCCAATCGCTGCGATGAGCCCCTCTGCTTCACCGCCGCCGATGCCGCACAGCGGCTTCCCGCCCTGTGCGACGCCGTGCTCGACCACAACCGGCCCATCCACGTGCCGTGCGACGACTCGGTGGTGCGCGTCGTCCGAGACGAAGCGGGGGCCGCGGAGCTGCCCATCCGGCGCTCCCGCGGCTATGCGCCGCTGCCGGTGGACCTCGGCCACCGGGGCCCCGCGGTGCTGGCCGTCGGCGGGGAACTGAAGAACACCTGCTGCCTCACCGACGGGTCCCGCGCCTACCTGTCCGGGCACATCGGCGACATGGGCACCTGGGAGACACTGCGCGCGTTCGACCGCACGGTCGGACAGCTCAGCGAGATACGCAGCGCCCCGGCGCGTGTGGCCGCAGACCTGCACCCGGCGTATCACACCCGCGCCTGGGCGGAACGCCACGCGGGCGACCGACCGCTGGACCTGGTCCAGCACCATCACGCCCACGTGGTGTCGCTGCTGGCCGAGCACGGGCGCATCGGCGAACCCATCATCGGGGTCGCGTTCGACGGCACCGGCTACGGCTGCGACCACACCATCTGGGGCGGCGAGATCCTGCGGCTCGGCCGCGACAGCCACCGCTTCGTGCGGGCCGCCCACCTGCTGCCGGTGCCGCTGCCCGGCGGCGACGCCGCGGTGCGCAACCCGTGGCGGATGGCGCTGGCCCAGTTGTGGGCGGCCGACCTCGACTGGGCCCCGGACCTGGCACCGGTCGCGGCGGCGAGTGCGCCGGAATTAGCGCTCGTCCGTTCGCAACTGGAGACCGGCACGGCATGCGTGCCGTGCTCGAGCATGGGCCGGCTTTTCGACGCCGTCGCCTCGCTGCTAGGCGTGCGGCACCGGATCGACTACGAGGGCCAGGCCGCCGTCGAACTCGAAGCGCTGGCCGAGTCCGCCGGCGCCGCGCCCGGGCCGTCGCTGCGCCTGGCGGTACGGGCCGACGGGCTGATCGACCCCACCCCCCTGATGCAGACGCTGGTCTCGGCGCTTTCCGCCGGCACCCCGCCGGCGCTGCTGGCCGCGTCGTTTCACCGGGCGGTCGCGCACGCGGTCGCCACGGCGGTCGGCCTCATCGCCGGCCCGACCCGGCTCGTGGGCCTCACCGGCGGCGTGTTCCAGAACGTGCTGCTGTTGCGCGCCTGCCGTACCCGGTTGCAACGCAACGGGTTCGAGGTGCTGACCCACCGCGCGGTTCCGCCCAACGACGGCGGGCTGGCGCTCGGGCAGGCCGCGATCTCGATGCTGATCGCGCTCGAGGAGGGCGGGCCGTGACCGCCGACCCCGCCACGGCGGTCGATCGCGGGCTCGGCGCGGAGCTGGCCGGGGACCTGGCCGCCACCGCATTGACCCTGGCCAGGCGGTTCGCCGCGGGCGCCACGATGTGGTCGATCGCGCCGTCGTGGGAACCACACGCGCTGCACATTGCGGTCGAGTTCGTCCACCCGGTGATCATGGGCAAGCGCGCGCTGCCCGCGGTGGCCCTGACCGGACCGGACATCGTCGACCTCTCGCGGGTCTCGGTGCGGCCCGGCGACATCGTGGTCGCGGTGTCGCGCACCGACGACGCGCGGGTCCGGTCGGTGCTGCGCCGCGCCCCGGCGTGGGGCGCGAGCACGATCTGGATCGGCAGCGGCCGACGACCGGCGGCCGGTGCGGCCGACCACGTGCTGTGGCTCGACGACCCCGACCCGTGCGTGCCCGCGACCGGTGGGTTCGTGCTGTTCTACCACCTGCTGTGGGAGCTGACGCACGTGTGTTTCGAGCACTCGAACCTGCTGGCACCCGAACGCGCCGAGGCGGTCTGCGTGACGTGCGGTGACGAGGGCCGCCTCGGTGAGGTGGTGGCCGCGCCCGTCGACGGGCTGGCCCCGGTGCGCACCGCGCGGGGCGTGGAGACCGTGGCGACGACGCTCGTCGAACCGGTTGCCGCCGGGGATCTGGTGGTGCTGCACGCCGGGACGGCGATCAGCCGCCTCGACGACGACGAGCGCGACGGGCAGGACGATGACTGACGAGCCGACCAACTTCCTGTACCCGTTCATCGACGGGCCGGCTTCCGGGGCGAACGACCCGGCCTCCCTGCTCGCCGACCTGGCCGCCTCCGCGCAGGCCAAAGCCGCCGAAAGCCTGGCGTTGCGGCGCGCGACACTGCACGCCAACGCGGACCTGTTGGACCGCGCCGCCGCCGAGCTGGCCCGCCGCTTCGCGGCCGGCGGACGGCTGTTCACCTTCGGAAACGGCGGCAGCTGCACCGATTCCACCACCCTGGCGCAGTTGTTCGCCCGGCCGCCCATCGGGCGGCCCCTTGCGGCCTGGTCCCTGACGGCCGACCCGGCCATTCTGACCGCGCTGGGCAACGACGTCGGGTTCGAGCTGGTGTTCGCGCGCCAGTTGATCGCCCACGCGAGGGCCGGCGACATCGCGATCGCGATGTCGACCAGCGGCAATTCGCCGAACCTGCTCACCGCGCTGGCCGAGGCCCGGCGGCGCGGCCTCTACACCGTCGGCTTCGCCGGCTACGACGGCGGGGCCTTCGTGGACAATGCGGATGTCGATTGCTGCTTCGTCGTGCGCTCGCAGTGCGTGCACCGCATTCAGGAGGCCCAGGCGCTGCTCGGCTATTCGCTGTGGTCGGCCACCCACGAACGGTCCGGCGACCCAGATGTGGCAGCCGATGTGGGGGCCGCATGAACACGCCGGCGGGCGGCGAACACCTCTCGCCGGGGCCGCACTTCGCCGAGGGTGAGGTGATCGAGCGCATCGAGTCGTTCCGGCGGCGCCGCCCCAGACTGCTCGACGACCAGGTGACCCTGGCACACGGAGCGGGCGGCAAGGCATCGGCGGCACTCGTCGACGCGGTGTTCGTGGAGGCGTTCCGCAACCCGGCGCTGGAGCCGCTCGGCGACGGTGCGGTACTCACCCTGCCCAGCGGCGAGCGGATCGCGATGTCCACCGACTCGTTCGTAGTGCAGCCCCTGCGCTTTCCGGGCGGCTCGATCGGCACGCTGGCCGTCCACGGCACCTGCAACGACCTGGCAGTGGCCGGTGCGGTGCCGTCGTGGATCTCGGCGGCGTTCGTCCTGGAAGAAGGATTCGGCATCGCCGAGCTCAAGGAGATCGTCGCCGACATGGCCTCCGCCGCGGCGGACGCCGGCGTGCAGATCGTCACCGGCGACACCAAGGTGGTACCCAGGGGCGCCGCCGACGGGCTGTTCGTCACCACCACCGGGGCCGGCGTCGTTCCCGCCGGGCGCGCGCTGTCGCCGGCGTCGGTGCGCGTCGGCGACAAGGTGCTGCTGTCGGGCCCGATGGGCGATCACGGCATGGCCGTGATGCTGGCCCGGGGCGACCTGGCCATCGAGGCCGACATCTGTTCGGACACCGCCTCGCTCAGCCCCCTGGTGGAGTTGCTCATGGCGGCGGCCCCGGCCACCCGCTGGCTGCGCGATGCGACCCGCGGCGGGGTGGGCACCGTGTGCAACGAGCTTGCGCAGGCCTGCGGGCTGGGCGTGCTGCTCGACGAGGAGCGACTGCCCGTGGCGCCCACGGTCAACGGCGCCTGCGAGTTGCTCGGCATCGACCCGCTCTACGTCGCCAACGAAGGCAAGCTCGTCGCGGTCGTCGCCCCCGAGCAGGCGGCCGGCGGGCTCGCCGCCCTGCGGTCGCATCCACTGGGGGCCCAAGCCGCCGAGGTCGGGGAGATCATCGCCGAGCCGGGCGAGACCGTGGTACTGCGCACCGGGTTCGGCGGCACCCGGATCGTCGACATGCTCGTCGGGGACCCGCTGCCCCGAATCTGTTGAGAGCCGTATCTGCTGAGAGCCGTATCTGCCGAGAGGAGAACATGCGATGTGCCTTGGTATTCCGGCTCGGATCGTCGAGATCACCGACGCTGCAGACTATCTGGCGAAGGTCGACGTCAGCGGGGTGCAGCGCACGATCAGCGTGCGCCTGCTCGAAGACGACCTGCCCGCCCCCGACGACTGGGTGCTGGTCCACGTCGGGTTCGCGATGGCCAAGATCGACGAGTCCGAGGCACTGCTCACCCTGGCCGCCATCCAGAAGCTCGGCGACGCCTACAGCACGGAGCTGGAAGCCTTCGACTCGTCAGCGATAATCTGAGGAGGCGAAATGAAATTCGTCGACGAATTTCGCGACCCGGCGGCGGCCCGCAAGCTGCTCGCCGCCATTGAAAGGTTGGCGTGCCTGGCCGGCGACGGCGAGAAGTTCAAGTTCATGGAGGTGTGCGGCGGACACACCCACACCATCTATCGGCACGGTATCGAGCACCTGCTGCCCGGCAACGTCGAACTGGTGCACGGGCCGGGCTGCCCGGTGTGCGTGATCCCGATGGGCCGCATCGACGATGCGATGTGGCTGGCCTCCCAGCCCGGCGTGATCTTCACCTGCTTCGGGGACATGATGCGCGTCCCGGGCTCGGGCGGAAGCCTGCTGGATGCCAAGGCCAAGGGCGCCGACGTGCGCTTCGTCTATTCGCCGCTGGACGCGCTGAAGATCGCGATCGACAACCCGGACAAGCAGGTGATCTTCTTCGCCATCGGTTTCGAGACCACCGCGCCGTCGACCGCGGTCACGCTGGTGCGCGCCCGCGAGCTGGGCGTAGGCAACTTCACCGTGTTCTGCAACCACGTCACGATCGTGCCGCCCATCAAGGCGATCCTCGAGTCGCCCGATCTGCGGCTGTCCGGCTTCATCGGCCCCGGCCACGTCTCGACCGTCGTGGGCAACCGGCCCTACCGCTTCGTGCCGGATGTCTACCGAAAACCGTTGGTGGTGGCGGGCTTCGAGCCGATCGACATCCTGGCCGCGGTCGCGATGCTGCTGACCCAGATCCGCGAGGGACGCTGCGAGGTGGAAAACCAGTACAAGCGCGTCGTCCCCGAACACGGGAATCCGGCGGCGCTGGCGCTGCTGGGCACGGTGTTCGCGTTGCGCCCCCACTTCGAGTGGCGAGGTCTGGGGTTCATCTCGCAGAGCGCACTGCGGCTGCACGACGACTTCGCCGCCTTCGACGCCGAGCTGCGCTTCGCGATGCCCGGCGTGCGCGTGGCCGACCCCAAGGCCTGCCAGTGCGGCGAGGTCCTCAAAGGTGTGCTCAAGCCCTGGGAATGCAAGGTTTTCGGCACCGCATGCACCCCGGAAACCCCGATCGGGACATGCATGGTGTCCCCCGAGGGGGCCTGCGCGGCCTACTACAACTTCGGGCGCATGCACCGTGACGCTGTGAAGCTCGCGGGACGCACGTGACGCCCGATGCTCCCGGCTCCGGCGACGGCGTGGAGATGTTCGCCCGCTACGCCTATGCCCCCAACGCGCTGGGCTACTGCGGCCCTCCGCTGGGCGCCACCCTGCGCGACGGCTCCGTCGCGCAGGTGCGCGCCGCGGCGGCGCGGTTCTCCGGGGCGTGGCCCTATCTGCGCGTCCTGTCGGCCCTGACCGGGATCACCGACCCGCTCGATCACCGGCTCGTCGAATCCTATTGGCTCGGCGGTGGTGTCGGCGCCGGCGTGGACTCGGCCGAATTCCTTGCCGCGCTGCTGGACATCATCGGGCCGCAGGCGGGCCGCTACTGGTCGCATCTGACCCCCGGCCTGGCCTCCGAAGCGGCACCCAACCACTGCTTCCACGTGTTGGGCGTGTATCCCTGGACACGGTTCCTGGGCCGTGGCGAGCACCCGCTGAGCGTGCTCGACAACTGCCGCATCAGTTGGGGCACCGTGGTTTCCCGTGACGGCGACGCCGTGGAGCTGTCGCGCCGCGCACTGGCCTGGGACGGCCGGTTGCTGGCGCTGGCCGAGCCGTCGGCGTATTCCCTCGACATCTGGGCCGACGGGTACAGCGCGGTGCCCGACGTGGCCGTCGGCGACGAGGTCGCGGTGCACTGGGGCAGGCTGTGCGGGCGGCTGCGGCCCGCGCAGGTCCGGGCGCTGGCCGAGGGCACGGACCGCCAGCTGGAGGTGACCGGCCGGCGGCTCGCGCACGTCTAACGTGGTTGTCGTGACCGGTTCCCTCTGCGAGGTGCTGCCCGCTGCGGCCGCGCTGCTCGGTGTGCCCGGTGGGGCCGACGCCCTCGCGCTGACGGAGGCCGTCGGGGCCGACCGCGTCGAGCGCGTGCTGGTGGTGCTGGTCGACGGGCTGGGCTGGCACCTGATGCCGGAGCTGGCCGCCAGCGCGCCGCTGCTGGCCTCGGTGCTGGGCGGTGGGTCCGGGCGGCTCACCCGGCTGGCGTGCACGTTTCCGTCGACCACGCCGACCAGCCTGGTGTCCCTGGGCACCGGCGCGCGCCCCGGCGAACACGGCATCCTGGGCTTCACCCTCAAGGTTCCGGGCGCCGACCAGGTGGTCAACCACATCCACTGGCGCGATGCCCCGCCGCCGGCCGCCTGGCAGCCGTTGCCGACCTGGTTTGCCCGCCTCGAGCGCGCCGGCGTCGCGGCACGCGTCGTGCTGCCCGCAGCGTTTCTCGGCAGCGGCCTGACCGACGCGGCCTACCGCGGGGCGCGTTTCGTCGCGACCCTTCCGGACGACGACTACGCCGCGGCGGTGACCGCCGCGCTGGCATCGGCGCCGGGCCTCGCCTACGGCTACACCGCCGACCTCGACACCGCGGCCCACGTGTTCGGCATCGGTTCACCCGGCTGGCACGAGGCGGCGACCCGCGTCGATGCGTTGCTGACCCGGCTGGTCGAGGCGATGCCCGCCGATGCCGTGCTGCTGGTGACCGCCGACCACGGCGGGCTCAACGTCTCGCCGGATGCCCGCATCGACCTCGACGCCGACCCACGCCTGTCCGCAGGGCTGCGGGTGGTCGCCGGCGAGCCGCGGGTGCGCTACCTGCACACCGAACCGGGCGCCGCGGCCGACGTGCAGGCGGCCTGGGCCGAGATCCTGGGTGACCGCGCCAGCGTGCACAGCCGCGCGGAGGCCGCGTCCACGGGCATGTTCGGACCGGTCGATCCCCGCCATGCGGCGCGGGTCGGCGACGTCGTGGTGGTCTGTGCCGGCGACCTGGCCGTCCTGGCGACCGCCCACGAGCCTCCGCAAACGGCTCGGCTCATCGCTTTTCACGGCGCGGCCACACCCGCCGAGATTGACATCCCGCTCATCGTCTGGCGCTGCTGACGCCGTCGGCACCGGCGGCGGTTGCGGGCGCAGCCCTTTCGGTTCGTAGTCAATTCTATTGCTCAGCAGTCTATTTGGTGAAGGTGTCGCGCTCGGTCGAAGGTGGCCGCAGCAGCGGACCGTAGCGCTGCCGGAGCTCGGTGACGATCTCGGCGAAGGGCAGGTCGTGGTACCAGCCGCGGTCGTGGAGGTATTCCATGTGCTGGTGGCCCTCGCTGTCGAAGGCGTGCAGCAGCGCGTCGTGTTCACCGTCGAAATCGATCGGCGGGACGCCGAATCGGGCGCACAGTTCGGCGTTGAACGCCGGTGTCGCCTTGACCCAACGGTCGTTGACGAACAGTTCGCTGTAGCCGTGGTAGACGAACACGTCGGTGCCGCCCATCCGGTTTCGCAGCGTGTCGGTTTGCAGGTGGTTGCGCACGTCGGCGAACCCGAGCCGAGCGGGGATACCCGCGGCGCGAGCAGCCGCGGTGAGCAGGACCGCCTTGGGGACGCAGTAGGCGCTCGCCGCGGTCGCGACGTAGCTGGCGCGGTAGTGGCCGCGATCGTCGTCGGCGCTGTAGGGGTCGTACCAGACGTTGTCACGGACCGCACGGAAAAGTCGTTGGGCTCTTGTCACCGGATCGGTGCTATCGCCAACCGCCGCCTGGGTGAAGCGCTGGACATTGTCGTGGTGCCAGTCCAAGAACTCGGTGGTCCCCAGGAATGCCGCGTCGGGATCGGTCGATGCACTCGTCACAGGGGCCCCTCCTCATCTCGTCATCGACAGGTTCGTCATCGACAGGTTCGTCATCGACAGGTTCGTCATCAACAGGTTCGTCATCAACAGGTTAGTGGTCGGTGGCCGCGACGCTGCGATCCCGCAGGGATTCCCGCGACGTCGGCCGGCCCTGGCGGCGACAGCGTTCCAGCATCTGGGCATCTCAGGTTGACATGATACCCAGGATAGGCTAAGCGAAGTTTGATCGCGGCGTGCCTCACCTACTTTGAGCGCGTGGCCGGTGGTGGTGCCTCAGCTATTTTGAGCGCGTAGCGCGGAAGGCTTGCCCGATATGGAGGGCAA
>NZ_JBMIOP010000052.1:0-4625 GCF_049197365.1 Mycobacterium sp. THU-M104 | reverse complement strand
TGCCTGGAGGGCTGGACGACGCTGACGGCACTGGCCCAGGCCACCAGCCGGCTGCGACTGGGCACGCTGGTCACCGGCGTCCACTACCGCCACCCCGCCGTGCTGGCCAACATGGCCGCCGCGCTCGACATCATCTCCGGCGGGCGGCTCGAGCTGGGAATCGGCGCCGGCTGGAACGAGGAGGAGTCGGGTGCCTACGGCATCGAGCTGGGCGGCATCCGGGAACGCTTCGACCGGTTCGAGGAGGCATGCCAAGTGCTGATCAGCCTGCTCAGCCAGGAGACCACCGACTTCGACGGCACGTACTACCACCTCGAGGGCGCGCGCAACGAGCCCAAGGGGCCGCAGCGCCCGCACCCGCCGATCTGCATCGGCGGCAGCGGTGAGAAGCGCACCCTGCCGATCACCGCGCGCTATGCCCAGCACTGGAACTTCGCCGGCGGCTCACCCGAGGACTTCGCCCGCAAGCGCGACGTGCTTGCCGCACGCTGCGCTGACATCGGGCGCGACCCGAAAGAGATCACCCTGTCCGCGCACCTCGGGCTCGACCGGGAGCGAAACTACCGGAAGGTCCTCGACGACGCGGCCGCGCTGGCCGCCGAAGGGCTGGAGCTGGGCATCGTCTACATCGTGCCGCCGCACGACCCCGCGGTGCTGGAACCGATGGCCGAGGCGATCCGGGATTCAGGCCTGTGGGATGGGGCCGGGTAACGGCGCGACGCCGGCGAGCAAACTCACCACGCGCCGACCATGGCGTAGTGAGGTCCGGTTACGCGCCGAACTGCAACATCTCTTCGGCGGTGACCAGGCGTTCGTTCTTGGCCGGAAATTCGCGACTTTTCACCGGGTGACGAAACAATGACCAGGCGATTCGGCCCACCCGCGACTGGGGCACCGGGTTGACGTGCACAGTGCTAACTCCTGCAATCAGTCCGTACAGCGGAACTCCACCTGGTCCGTGATGCGATGGAACCCCCTGGTAAATAATTACACACCCGCCGTCCGGCAAACGGAGCCAGACTCGCCGATTTTATTACGTGAGCTTCTGCCGTTGCTGATGTGATCACTGGAGCGGCACCGCGGTCGGCTTGACGGGCGCCGGTAGCGCGGTCGACCCCATCAGGTAGTGGTCCACACCCGCGGCCGCGGCCCTGCCCTCGGCAATCGCCCAGACGATCAGCGACTGGCCCCGGCCCATATCGCCGGCGACGAAAACACCGGGAACCGACGTCTCAAAATCGGCTCCGCGCGCGACGTTACCACGCTCGGTGAGCTTGACCCCGAGATCGGCGAGCAGGCCCGTCTTCTCGGGCCCGACGAATCCCATCGCCAGCAGCACCAGGTCGGCCTCGAGCTCGAAATCGGAACCCTCGACCTTGACGAACTTGCCGTCCTGCATGGTCACCTCGTGCGCCTTGAGCGCGGTCACGTGGCCATCGGTGCCGACGAACTCCTCGGTGTTCACCGAGAACAACCGTTCGCCGCCCTCTTCGTGCGCCGAGGAGACTCGATACATCAGCGGGTAAGTCGGCCAGGGTGTGGATGGCGCGCGGGTGTCCGGCGGGCGCGGCATGATCTCGAACTGGTGCACCGCGAGCGCGCCCTGCCGGTGCACGGTCCCCAGGCAGTCGGCTCCGGTGTCACCGCCACCGATGATGATGACCTTTTTGCCCTTGGCGGTGACCGGCGGGTGGCCGTCCGGCCCGATCTCGGACTCGTCCAGGTCGCCCAACGCCTGCCGGTTGCCCCAGGGCAAGAACTCCATCGCCTGGTGGATACCGTCCAGTTCGCGCCCGGGAACCGGCAGCTCACGCCAGGCGGTGGCCCCTCCGGCGAGCACCACCGCGTCGAAGTCGGCGCGCAGCGTTTCGACGGTGAGGTCGACCCCGACGTTGACCCCGGGGCGAAATTCGGTTCCCTCGGCGCGCATCTGGTCCAGCCGGCGGTCCAGGACGCGCTTTTCCATCTTGAACTCCGGGATGCCGTAGCGCAGCAGGCCGCCGATGCGGTCGGCACGCTCGAACACGGTGACACTGTGACCGGCCCGGGTGAGTTGCTGAGCCGCGGCCAGGCCCGCCGGCCCCGAGCCCACCACCGCGACGGTCTTGCCGGTGCGGGTGTCGGGGGGCAGCGGAACCACGAATCCTTCCTCGAACGCCCTGTCGATGGTCTCGAGTTCGATCTGCTTGATCGTCACCGGATCCTGGTTGATGCCGAGCACGCAGGCGGGCTCGCAGGGCGCCGGGCACAGCCGGCCGGTGAAATCGGGGAAGTTGTTGGTGGCGTGCAACCGTTCGATGGCATCACGCCATCTGCCGTTGCGGACCAGGTCATTCCACTCAGGGATCAAGTTGCCAAGCGGACAGCCGTTGTGGCAGAACGGAATACCGCAGTCCATGCAGCGGGTCGCCTGCTCGCGCAACGTCTCGTGGTCGAAATCCTCGTAGACCTCGTTCCAGTCGCGCAACCGAAGCGCGACTGGCCTGCGCTTAGGCAGCTCCCGATGCGTGAATTTCAGGAAGCCGGTCGGGTCAGCCATGTGCGGCCGCCATGATCGCCTTGTCGACGTCCACGCCGTCGCGCTCGGCCTCGGCGATGGCCTGCAGCACCCGCTTGTAATCCCGCGGCATCACCTTCGCGAAGTGCCGCCGCTGCCCGGGCCAGTCGGCCAGGATTCGCTGGCCGACTGCGGAATCGGTGTTGTCGACGTGTGCCTGGATCATGCCGTGCAGCCATTCCTCGTCGTCGGGTTCGAGGCTCTCGAGTTCGACCATCTCGGCGTTGAGGTGTTGCGGCAGTTCGGTGTCCGGATCGTAGACGTAGGCCACCCCGCCGGACATGCCGGCGGCGAAGTTACGGCCGGTGCGGCCAAGGATGACGACCTTGCCCCCGGTCATGTATTCGCACCCGTGATCGCCTACGCCCTCTACCACCGTGTGTGCCCCGGAGTTGCGGACCGCGAATCGCTCGCCGACCACGCCACGCAAGAAAACCTCCCCGCTGGTCGCACCGAACAAGATGACATTGCCTCCGATGATGTTGTCCTCGGCGACGTAGTCCTGCGGGGCATCATCTGACGGTCGCACCACGATCCGGCCACCGGACAGCCCCTTGCCGACGTAGTCGTTGGCGTCACCGTACACACGCAACGTGATCCCCCGGGGCACGAACGCCCCGAAGCTGTTTCCTGCAGAACCCTCGAAAGTGATGTCGATGGTTCCATCCGGCAAGCCCTGCTCCCCATAGGCTTTCGTCAACTCGTGGCCGAGCATGGTTCCCACGGTGCGGTTGACGTTGCTGATCGTGGTGGAGAACCGCACGGGCCTGCCGGAATCCAGTGCCTCGCGGCTCATCACGATCAACTGCTGATCGAGTGCCTTGTCCAGGCCGTGGTCCTGACTGGAGCTACAGTACAGGTCCTGGTTCATGAAGGCCGACTCCGGCTCGTGCAGCACCGGCGCCAGATCCAGCCGGTGCGCCTTCCAGTGCGCGCGCGCCAGGGTCGCGTCCAGCGAACCGACCTGCCCGACCGCCTCGTTGAAGCTGCGGAAACCCAACTGTGCCATGTATTCCCGGACTTCCTCGGCGATGAACATGAAGAAGTTCTCGACGAATTCGGGCTTGCCGTTGAAACGCTCGCGCAGCAGCGGGTTCTGGGTTGCCACACCGACCGGGCACGTGTCCAGGTGACACACGCGCATCATGATGCAGCCCGACACCACCAACGGCGCGGTGGCGAATCCGAATTCCTCCGCGCCCAGCAGCGCCGCGATCATCACGTCGCGGCCCGTCTTCAGCTGTCCGTCGACCTGGACGACGATCCGGTCGCGTAACCCGTTGAGCAGCAACGTCTGCTGCGTCTCGGCCAGGCCGAGCTCCCACGGTGCCCCGGCATGCTTCATCGAGGTGAGCGGGGTCGCGCCCGTCCCACCGTCGTGCCCCGAAATCAGCACCACGTCGGCGTGCGCCTTGGACACGCCCGCGGCCACGGTGCCCACGCCGTTCTCGGACACGAGTTTGACGTGCACCCGCGCCGAGGGGTTGGCGTTCTTCAGGTCGTGGATCAGCTGCGCCAGATCCTCGATGGAGTAGATGTCGTGGTGCGGCGGCGGCGAGATCAGCCCGACACCGGGGGTGGAGTGGCGCACCTCGGCGACCCACGGGTAGACCTTGTGTCCCGGAAGCTGACCTCCCTCACCAGGTTTGGCGCCTTGGGCCATCTTGATCTGGATATCGGTGCAGTTGGTCAGGTAGTGCGACGTGACACCGAAGCGCCCGGAGGCGACCTGCTTGATCGCGCTGCGGCGCCAATCCCCGTTCGGGTCGCGGTCGAACCGGCCGACGTCCTCGCCGCCCTCACCGCTGTTGGAGCGCCCGCCCAGCCGGTTCATCGCGATGGCGAGCGTCTCATGCGCCTCCGCGGAGATCGATCCGTAGCTCATCGCCCCCGTCGAGAAGCGCTTGACGATCTCGCTGGCCGGCTCGACCTCCTCCAGCGGCACCGGGGCGCGCACGTCGGAGCGGAACTTCAGCAGCCCGCGCAGGGAGGCCATCCGCTCGCTCTGGTCGTCGACCAGGCGGGTGTACTCCTTGAAGATCTTGTACTGGCCGGTGCGGGTCGAGTG
>NZ_JBMIOP010000038.1:0-6493 GCF_049197365.1 Mycobacterium sp. THU-M104 | reverse complement strand
GCGACCCGATCACCAGCCGCATCCAGCAGGCCAGGCGTGACATCGCTGAGGCCACCGATACCAGTGAGGTTTATGAGTTGGCGGGCACCGGCGGGGCGTTGCGCGGCCAATGGCCGGACCCCGACGTGGAACGACGCCGTCGCCGGCAGCCTGGACATCGCGATCAAAGCCGCCCAGAAACCTCCTGCGGCATCTGTGCGGCACACGGGTACGAGCGATCCGGCTATCGCAAACAAGAAAAACCAGCATTAGCTGGAATTTCCCTCTGTGGAGCTAAGGGGATTCGAACCCCTGACCTACTCGATGCGAACGAGTCGCGCTACCAACTGCGCCATAGCCCCTGACCGCTAGCAGGCTACCAGCCGCGGCAGCAACCGCCGAACCGCGAGTTCTACTGCCCCACGGCGCGCGGTAGTTCCCTGGACCAGCCGTAATTCCGCGCCGGCACCGAGTAGTCCAGATGTTCGAAGATCGGGTCCTCGTCATCGATCTCGAGCACGACCGCGCCCGGACGCCGCAGCCGGGACGGCACCACGTCGTACTGGCGGTCGTGAGCGTTCTCCACGCCGAGCCGCGCACGCGCCATCCGCCGCATCCGGCGCCGCCGCACCTTTTCCTCGATGCGGGTCTGCCGTCGCAGATACGCCAGGTAGAGCAGCGTCACGGCGGTGGCGCCGCCACAGATCCACCAGAGGCTCGGGGACAACTCGAACGCCGCGGTGGCCGAACCGACCAGGACGACCGCCATCACCATCAGGACCCGCTTACGGAACTCGTATTTGCGGGCGCTGACCGCCGCGGCGGTCCTCGAGTCGAATCGGCGCCGCCGCGAGCCCGGCGCGACCGGCGCGCGCGGGGCCTCGCCCGCGTCGTCGTGAGCGTCGGCCTCGGGCTCGAGGCCGGAGGAGTCCTCGACATACTCGTAGCGGTCGTCCCCGTCGTAGCGGTCGTCCCCGTCGGGCTCATCCGTGCCGGCATCAGTCCCGTCGGACGCACCGCCCCCGTCCACGGCCACCGATGCCGGTTCCGCCGCCCCAGCGCTTGCTCCCGCGGGCAGGGCATCTGAGTCCTCGATGACATCGACGTCGAGATAGTCGGGCTCGTCGGGTTCTGCGGACCCCGCGGTGGCGACCTTCACGACCTCGCGCCGCGAACCCTGCAGCTCGACGGTGTCGGCGTCGGTGCCGATGTCCGGGTTTTGACGTCGATCCTGGTCAACGGAGATGAACTCGTCCTCGGCCGGTTCCTCCTCCGGCTTCCAGTCGGGATCGCTGCGGTGGCCCGCGGCGGGACCGCCACGCTTGAGCAGCCGGGCTCCGGCGTCCCCGTTGAGCACTCGCGTCGCCAGGGCCACATCGCTGGTGCGGCGCACCGCGTCGCGTTTGCTGATCAGCATCGGAACCAGGACGAACAGCCACAGCACCACGAGCGAGATCCACAATAACGACTGCGGGATGCTTGGCATGATGACCTGCTCTCTTCGTTCCCATTTCCGCGGGGCCGGTCGATGGCCAGCGCGGCCGGGTCAAATGACCAGGACAATTACACACCTGTAATTTGGCTCTCACAAGCACCAAACGTCACTCGTGTCGCGCCAGCCACAGAGAAGGACGGCGAACCGGTCGCCGACGGGCCGCGAGACGTCGTGGCGGTCGGGGCCCCGGACGGTTCGGGACGGCCTCCGGTCACTCCCAGCTTGCGCGGCCGGCGCGGACCAGGGCAGAGGCCACGGAACCGTATACCTCTTCGACGGTGATCGCCATCAACAGGTGGTCCCGCCACGCCTTGTCGACCTCGAGGTAGCGCAGCAGCAGACCCTCTTCCCGGAACCCCGCCTTCGCCAGCACGGCACGGCTGGCGGCGTTCTCGGGACGTACCGTGGCCTCCACGCGATGCAACATCACCGGACCGAAGCAGTGATCGAGTCCCAGCGCCAGCGCCGCCGTGGCCACTCCCCCGCCGGTCACCGACCGGGACACCCAATACCCGATCCATGCCGACCGCAGGGCCCCGTGCACGACGTTGCCGATGGTCAGCTGACCGCAGAACCGCCCATTCAGTTCGATGACGTAGGGCAGCATGCGGCCCTTGCGGGCCTCCGAGCGCAGACCGGAACACAACGCCGGCCAGGCGGCAACGGAGTGCCGGATCACCCAGTCGCCTTCCGCGCTGGGCTCCCACGGTTCCAGGTGGGCACGATCGGCCAGCCGCGTCCGGCTCCACTGCGTGCCGTCGCGCATGCGCACCGGACGCAACCGGACGACGCCGGCGCGGACCCGCAACGGGCCGACGTCGACGGGCCAGCCGGGGTGACGGGGGTTGTAGCGCAACAGGTTCGCGCGCATCGCAACCCTCAGCCGCGCTGCGCCAGAAAGGCGACGTCGACGAGCTCGCCGGTGCGGATCTGCTCGGCACCGGTGGGGACAACAACCAGGCAGTTCGCTTCGGCGAGCGTGGCCAGCAGGTGCGACGAAGCACCGGGAGCCCCGCCGAGTGCCTGCACCAGGTACTCCCCGGTGTCCTGGTCGCGCATCAGCTGACCGCGCAGGTAGCCCTTACGCCCGGCCACCGAGGTGATCGGCGACAGGGTGCGGGCGCGGACGATCCGGCGCATCGGCGCCCGCTTTCCCAGCGCAAGCCGGAGCAGCGGCCGGACCATCACCTCGAAGACCACCAGGGCGCTGACCGGGTTGGCGGGAAGTAGAAAGGCCGGGACCCCCTCGCGGCCCAGCTGCCCGAAACCCTGGACCGATCCGGGGTGCATCGCGACCCGGACCACCTCCATTTCGCCGAGTTCGGACAGCACCGAACGCACCACCTCGGCGGCCGCGCCACCGACCGCACCGGCGATCACGACGGCTTCGGAACGGTTGATCTGGCCCTCGACGACGTCGCGCAGCTCCCGGGGATCGCCGCTGACGATGCCCACACGGTTGACCTCCGCGCCGGCGTCGCGGCCCGCGGCCGCCAGCGCATAGGAGTTCACGTCGTAGACCTGCCCGTTCCCCGGGGTGCGCGAGATGTCGACCAGCTCGCCGCCCACGGCCATCACCGACAGCCGCGGCCGCGGATGCACCAGCACCCGTTCGCGGCCGACCGCCGCCAGGAGCCCCACCTGGGCGGCGCCGATGATCGTCCCGGCACGCACGGCGACGTCACCGGGCTGGACGTCGTCTCCGGCGCGGCGCACGTAGGCACCCGACGGCGCGCCGCGCAGGATCCGCACCTTCGACGTACCGCCATCGGTCCACTGCAACGGCAGCACCGCGTCGGCCAGCGTCGGCAACGGCGCGCCGGTGCGCACCCGGACGGCCTGGCGGGGCTGCAGCCGGCGGGGCGTGCGCGCACCGGCCTCGATGGTTCCCATCACCGGCAGGACCAACCCGTCGCGCCCGGCCCCGCCCTCGGTGGGGTCGTCGGGGATCCCGTCGTGGGCCTCACCGCCGATCTCACCGACACCGAGCACGTCCACGCTGCGCACCGCATAGCCGTCGATCGCGGCCTGATCGAAACCAGGCAGGGGCCGCTCGGTCACCACCTCCTCGGCGCAGGTCAATCCCTGCGCCTCGGCGATGGCCACGCGTATCGGCCGCGGAGCCACCGCGGCGGCTGTTATCCGGGCCTGCTGCTCCTCCACAGAACGCACAAGCGCGCCTTTCTGCCCTCCGGCCCCGACGGGCGCGACCTCCGGCGACGCCGAGCCCCGTTGCCTACCGGGACCGCGTGATTCTCCTTCAGGACTGGTGCTCGTTCAGGCCCAACCTCGCCACCAACCATCGCCGCAAATCCGGGCCGTAGTCGTCACGATCCAAAGCAAAGTCAACCGCAGCTTTGAGGTAGCCGCCGGGATTTCCCAAGTCGTGTCGAGATCCGCGATGCACCACGACATGGACCGGATGACCCTCAGCAATCAGCAACGCGACCGCGTCGGTCAGCTGCAACTCGCCGCCGGCCCCACGGTCGATGCGGCGCAGTGCGCCGAAGATCGCACGGTCGAGCACGTAGCGGCCCGCCGCGGCATACATCGACGGGGCGTCCTGGGCCATGGGCTTTTCGACCATGCCCTTGACCTTCAGCACGTCGGGATTGTCCGAGCCGTCGGCAGGATCCACGTCGAACACGCCGTAGGCGCCGATCTCGTCGGGGGCCACCTCGATCGCGCACAGTACGGTGCCGCCATAGTCGGCGCGCACCTTCGCCATCATCTCCAGGACACCGGTCGGCAACACCAGGTCGTCGGGCAGCAGGACCATCACCGCGTCTTCGTCGGCGGACAGCGTGGGCTCCACACAGCTGATGGCATGCCCCAGGCCGAGCGGCTCGGCCTGCACGACGGACTCGACCTTGATCAGCTGCGGGGCACGACGAACCTTGTCGAGCATCGCTTTCTTCCCGCGCGCCTCGAGCGTGCCCTCGAGCACCAGGTCCTGCACGAAATGCGCGACGACGCCGTCTTTGCCCTCGGAGGTGATGATCACCAGACGCCCGGCACCTGCCGCGGCCGCCTCTTCGGCGACCAACTCGATGCCCGGCGTGTCGACCACCGGCAGCAACTCCTTGGGCACCGTCTTGGTCGCCGGCAGGAAACGCGTACCCAGCCCGGCCGCTGGGACGATCGCCGTGTAAGGCACCGGGATTTCAGCTCGTGACATCGTTCACAACCATAACCCGCACGGGCCACCGGCCGGAGTGGACGCCGCGGCGGGACCACCGGTCTGTCAGGGTTGACCCATGGCCGGTGCGGACAAGGCGGCGCTGCGCAGGCGGCTGCTGGCCGCGCGGCGGCGCGTTGGCGGCGACGTCCGTGCCGCCGAGGCCCGCATGCTGTGCGATGCGCTGGAAACCCTGGCGTGCGCCGGTACGGCCTGTGCCTACGTACCGGTGGGCACCGAGCCGGGGTCCGTCGCGATGCTGGACATGCTCGCGCGCCGCTGCGGTCGGGTGCTGCTCCCGGTGGCACGCACCCACGCCGACGGCACCCCGATGCCGTTGCGCTGGGGCGAGTACCGGCCCGGCGCGCTGACCGCCGGCCCCTGGGGATTGCTCGAGCCCGCCGAACCATGGCTGCCCGACTCGGCCCTGGCCGAGGCTGCCCTGGTGATCGTCCCGGCGCTGGCAGTCGACCGCCGGGGTGTGCGGCTGGGCCGGGGCGCCGGGTTCTACGACCGTTCGCTGGCAGGACGCGATCCTGACGCGCGCCTGATCGCCGTGGTGCGCGACGCCGAACTGCTCGACGAACTACCCGCCGAACCGCACGACGTCGCGATGACGGACGCGCTTACGCCGCGACGCGGGGTCATCGGCCTGGCGTCCGGTACTCGGGAATGAAGCACGCCACGTGGCGGTTCTGGCACTTGAAAAGCTAGAGTGCCAACTGGCTCCATCTGACCCTTAGGCCCCCTGACACGGAGGTTCGCGTGCCGACCTACAGCTACGAGTGCACTGAGTGCGGCGACCGCTTCGACATTGCGCAGGCATTCACCGACGACGCGCTGAGCACGTGCGAGAAGTGCTCCGGTCGGCTGCGCAAGCGGTTCAACTCGGTGGGGATCGTGTTCAAGGGCAGCGGCTTCTACCGAACCGACAGCCGCGAGTCCGGCAAGTCGAAGACCGACGGGTCGAGCACAGCAAACGGTTCCACCGGGTCGTCGGGCACCGGCTCGTCGGAAAGCTCGGGATCAAGCGAAAAATCCGGGTCCTCAGAGAAATCGACCAGCACCAGCACCAGCACCAGTTCCAGTTCCAGTTCCACCCCGTCCCCGGCGCCGGCGTCGTCCGGCTGAGAGCTGAGCGGTTGTCCACAACGCCGCCCGCGACTGGCACCCCCGGCGCCGGGGGGCATCTACTGTTGCGGCGTGACGGGACATTCACTGAACCCCTCGGTGTGGCGGCGCCTCGCGGCGTCGTCGCACCCCGACTGGACCCGCACCGTGCGGGCCCGGCGAGTGGCCGCCGGCGGGCTCGTGGTGCTCGCCGGGATCGCGATGCTGCGGCCCGACCCGGACGGGGATCGCGCCGCCGTCGTGGTCGCCGCGCGTGACCTCACCCCCGGTACCGCGCTGGCCACCGACGATGTCCGGCTCGAAACACGTTCGCATGCCACGATTCCCGACGGCTCAGCGACCAACCTGGATACCGTGGTCGGTGCAACACTGGCAGGCCCGGCCAGGCGTGGTGAAGTGCTCACCGATGTCCGTGTGCTCGGTAGCCGGCTGGCCGAGGCCGCAATCGGGTCGAAGGCCGGTCCGGGCGCCCGCATCGTGCCGCTGCGCCTGACCGACGGGGCCCTGCTCGACGTGATCCGGGTGGGCGACGTCGTGGACGTGCTCGCCGCGCCGGGCGCCGATTCGCCGGCGACCGGGCAGCCCGTCGGCAAGGTGGTGGCCACCGACGCGATCGTGGTTCTCGTGTCGGCCGGACGAAAAGCCCAGGCCACCGCGAGCGACCGCGTAGTGTTGGTGGCGCTGCCGGCTCATGTGGCGAACACGGTGGC
>NZ_JBMIOP010000033.1:0-28711 GCF_049197365.1 Mycobacterium sp. THU-M104 | reverse complement strand
ACCACCAACCTGCTGGGGATGCTGCTGGTCAGGCTGGCGGGGGACCACGCGCTGTTCGCCGAGCTGAAAGCGGACCGCAGCCTGCTTCCCGCCGCGGTCGAGGAGACGGCCCGCTGGGGCTCGCCGGTCCAGTGGGTGACCCGAACCGCGACAGTCCCCTGCGCGATCGGCGACACGGTGATCCCCAGGGGTGCGAAGACGGTGCTGTTCTACGCGTCGGCCAACCGCGACCCCGCCAAGTTCCCCCAACCCGATCGCTTCGACATCCACCGGGACACCACCGGGCACCTGGCTTTCGGCCACGGCCTGCACTTCTGTCTGGGGGCACATCTGGCGCGGCTGGAGACGATCACCGCCGCCGACTGCCTGCTCGACGAAGTCGACGGCCTGGAGTTGGCCGGGCCCGTCCGTTGGGGTACGACGCCGTCGTTGCAGGGTCCGGTGTCGGTGCCCCTGCGCGTCACGCGGGGCTGATCACTCGGTACGCGCCCAGGTCCAGCCGGCGATCTGGGGGTCGTCCTCGCCGTGCTCGCGTGTGTAGGCGCGGGCGGCCAGCCGCGCGTCGGCCATCCGCTGGCGCAGCAGCGCGGCGCGGCTGCCCAGCCCGTCCACCCGGTCGATGACGTCCATGACCAGATGGAAGCGGTCGAGGTCGTTGAGCATCACCATGTCGAACGGCGTCGTGGTCGTGCCGCGCTCCTTGAAGCCGCGCACGTGCAGGTGCGGGTGCACGGTGCGCCGGTAGGTGAGCCGGTGGATCAGCCACGGGTAGCCGTGGTAGGCGAAGATCACCGGCTTGTCGCGGGTGAACAGGGCGTCGAACTCCTTGTCCGGCAACCCGTGCGGGTGTTCGGATTCCGGCTGCAGGCGCATCAGGTCGACCACGTTGATGACACGGACCGCCAGGTCTGGCAGTTCCCGGCGCAGGATGTCGGCGGCGGCCAGCGTCTCCAGCGTCGGGACGTCTCCGGCGCACGCGAGGACCACGTCGGGTTCGCCGGTAGCGGTGCTCGCCCACGGCCAGATGCCCAGCCCGCGGGTGCAGTGCGCGATCGCTTCGTCCATGTCGAGGTAGGCCAGCGCGGGCTGCTTGCCGGCGACGATGACGTTGACGTAGTTGCGGCTGCGCAGGCAGTGGTCGGCCACTGACAGCAGGGTGTTGCCGTCCGGCGGCAGGTAGACGCGCGTCAGCTCGGCCCGTTTGTTGGCGACCAGGTCGATGAAGCCGGGGTCCTGGTGCGACGCGCCGTTGTGGTCCTGGCGCCACACGTGGGAGGTCAGCAGGTAGTTCAGCGAGGCGATCGGCCGCCGCCAGGGTAGTTCCCTGCTGGTGGACAGCCATTTCGCGTGCTGGTTGAGCATCGAGTCGACGATGTGCACGAACGCCTCGTAGCAGGTGAACAGCCCGTGCCGGCCGGTCAGCAGGTAGCCCTCCAGCCAGCCCTGGCACAGGTGCTCGGAGAGCACCTCCATCACGCGGCCGTCGGGGGCCAGGTGCTCGTCATCCGGCGTCGTCTCCGAGAGCCACACCTTGTCCGTCGCGCCGTACACGGCGTCCAGCCGATTGGAGGCGGTCTCGTCGGGCCCCATCAGGCGGAACCGGTCGCCGTTGCAAGCGATCACGTCCCGCAGGAACGTCCCCAGCACGCGGGTCGCCTCATGGGTTTCGGTCGCCGGCCGCGACACCTGCACCGCGTAGTCGCGAAAGTCCGGCAGGTCCAGGTCGCGCAGCAGCAGCCCGCCGTTGGCGTGCGGGTTCGCGCTCATCCGGCGATCACCGCGGGGGGCCAGCGCCCGCAGTTCGGGGCGCAGCGCGCCGGTGTCGTCGAACAACTCCTCGGGCCGGTAGCTGCGCAGCCACGCCGCGAGCTGCGCCCGGTGTTCGGCGTTGTCGTGGGTCTCGGCCAGCGGAACCTGATGCGCCCGCCAGGTGCCCTCGACCTTTTTCCCGTCGACCATCTTGGGACCGGTCCAGCCCTTGGGGGTGCGCAGCACGATCATCGGCCACACGGGCCGCTCCGGCCGGCCGCCGCGGCGCGCCCGAGCCTGGATCTCGGCGATGTCGTCGAAGGCGTCGTCCAGCGCGGCGGCCAGCTGCCGGTGCACGTCGGCCGGGTCGTCCCCGGCAACGGTGATCGGTCGGTAACCGTAGCCGCGCAACAGCGACTCGAGTTCCGGCTGCGGAATCCGGGACAGCACCGTCGGGTTGGCGATCTTGTAGCCGTTGAGGTGCAGGATCGGCAACACCGCCCCGTCGAGGGCCGGGTTGAGGAATTTGTTCGAGTGCCAGCCGGCGGCCAACGGCCCGGTCTCGGCCTCGCCGTCCCCGATCACGCAGGCGACCACCAGGTCCGGGTTGTCGAAAGCCGCGCCGTAGGCATGCACCAACGCGTAGCCCAGTTCACCGCCCTCGTGGATGGATCCCGGCGTCTGCGCGGCAACGTGGCTGGGGATGCCGCCGGGGAAGGAGAACTGCCGGAACAGTTTGCGCAGACCTTCAGCGTTCTGGTCGATGCCCGTGTACAGCTCGCTGTAGGTGCCCTCCAGGTAGGCGTTGGCGACCAGTCCGGGTCCGCCGTGCCCGGGTCCGGTGACATAGATCAGGTTGGCGTCGCGGTTGCCGATGATGCGGTTGAGGTGCGCGTAGATCAGGTTCAGCCCCGGTGTGGTGCCCCAGTGGCCGAGCAGCCGGGGTTTGACGTGGCGGGCTTCCAGTGGCTCGGTCAGCAGCGGATTGTCCAGCAGGTAGATCTGCCCGACGGACAGGTAATTGGCGGCACGCCAGTACTTGTCGATGAGGGCCAGTTCGTCATCGGACAGCGATTCGGATTGGGCTGGGGTCGGTGTTCCGGTCTCAAAACTCACCTGGCCGATTGTCCGCCCCTAAGGTGAACTTTGCCTACGCGTCGCCGCGCGCCCGGGCTTCGTAGGCCTGCCGCGTTGCGACATCGACGGCGTCGGTGAAGACGTGTTCGCCGCCGAGCGCCCGGTTGATGCCCTCGGCCAGCGCACGAGGCAAGAACTTCTGCGACGCGATGATCGCCCCGGCCAGCCGGGTGACCCTCACCCGTGGCTTCGGTGCGGCCACCAGTTCGACGATCGCGTCGGCGATGTCGGCGGGTTCGGCGTTCTTGATCCCTTTGGCCCCCGAGGTTCCGGCGATCAGCTCGGTGTTGACGAATGTCGGCATCACCACCGAGAACTTCACCCCGGTTTTGCGGTATTCGAGCCTGGCTGTGTCGGTGAAACCGATCACCGCGTGCTTGCTGGCGCAGTATGTGGCGGCACCGGGGATGGAGGTCTCGCCGGCGAGCGAGGCGACGTTGATGACGTGGCCGCGGCCGCGGGGGACCATCCGCTCGATGGCGAGCTTGCTGCCCAGGATCACCCCGTAGACGTTGATGTCGAGGATGCGACGGGTGACCGCGTCGGGTTCGTCGACGATGCGGCCCAGCGGCATGATCCCGGCATTGTTGACCAGCACGTCGACCGGGCCGAGCTGGCGCTCGACCCGGTCCAGGAAATCGGCGAACGAGTGCCGGTCGGTGACGTCGAGTTTGCCGTGGACGTCGAGGTCGAGCGCTGCACCGGCATCTTTGACCCGGACTTCGTCGATGTCGCCGATCGCCACCTTGGCGCCCAGCTCGTGCAGGGCCGTCGCGGTGGCCAACCCGATTCCGCGGGCGCCACCGGTGATCACGATGACCTTGCCGCGGACCTTGATGCCGACGGGTGCCGTGTCTGCCATGAGGTCAGCACAGCACTGGGCGGCGCGCCGCGCAATGAAATGCTCAGGACGACGGCGACCTCTGTCGGAGTATCTGTTCGGCGGTGCGCCGTCCGCTCACCAGCGCGCCCTGGATGGAGGCGGTGTCCCGGTGGTCGCCACACCACCACAGACCCTCGCGGATGCGCACCGGGCGCCGCACGCGCAACGGCGGCGGCTGCGCGGGCAGCGCGTCTGCGATGACGTGTCGTTTCAGCAATCGCCAGCCCTGACCGCCGACGCCCAGGATGTCTGCGGCATGCCGCCGCGTCTCGCTTTCCTCCGGAGGTGCGCCGCCCGTCTTCAGCAGCGCCGAGGCGCTGATCAGATGCCGTCCCGGTGGGGCATAGCTGGGTGCGGCGGCGCTGATGACGGCGGTGTTGAGCAGCGGTCCGGGCGGCTGGGACCGGCCGTCGACCCAGAGCATCGGCAGCGTGCTGGGCGCCTCGTCGGCGGCCCACCAGTCGGTCACGACCCCGTGCATGGCCGGCGGTGGATGGCCGGTCAGCGCCGCGGCCGCCACCGGATCGGTGGCCACCACGACGTCGCGGGCGCGGGCGACCGCGTCGGTTCCCCGGACCGTCCACCGCTTCCCGTCATGCTCGACCTGGGTTGCTTTCCGTCCCAGCTCTATTCGGCTTTCCAGCGGCGCGGCGAGCTGTTGCGGCAACGCGCGCATGCCCTCTGCCGGCAGGCCGGGCACCCCCAGCACGAACATGCGGGCCAGCAGCAGACAGAACGCGTCGGAGGTGGCGCCGGTGTCCTCGAGCACCACACCGGCGAGGAAGCGGTCGACGACGCGACGCAGTTCACCACGGGCACCGCAGCGATCCAACCCCTCGCCTACGGTGCGGTCGCCGTGCCGGGATTTGACGGCCCGCGGTCGCAGCGCCCCGGCCGCCCAGCGCGCGAGCCCGACCGCTTCGCGGGGCCGGATCATGCCCGAGGCGAGCATCTTCGGCATCAATGTCGGCGCGCGCAGCGGGTGGGCCAGCACCGCCGTGCCGCGCTCGCGGCGCACCGCCACCCCGGCGGCGAATGGTTGAAGTCACAAACCGGCGATGTCGACGCAGGCTGCGAGTTCCGGGTAGGCCGGGTTGAGCACCTGAAAGCCGCGGTCGCACAGGAAGCCGTCGATCACGTCGGTGCGGACGCGGCCGCCGACGTCGTCGCCGCCCTCCCACACCCGAACCTCACGGCCCGCGGCCGCCAGCAGACCCGCACAACGCAACCCGGCCAGACCCGCACCGATGACCAGTACCTCGACGTCGTCGTCGCCCACGGCGTCACCAACCCCTCGATCCGGGAACGCCTTTGAACGGACCGGTGATCCAGCTGGTGATCCAGCCGCCGTAGAAGTCACCCGGTTGCGGTTCCACGACTTCGCCGTTGACGGTGCAGCGGTCGACTCGCGCCGCCATCACCGCGACCATGCCGGCGATCGACGCGAAGGCCGGTGTCGGGCGTGGATAGGCCCACGCCGCCTTCGGTGCGACGGCGGAGCCGCCGGCGACGTCGTAGTAGGCGGCCTGGCCTTTCCATTCACACCACGAGCTGCCCGGCGCCGCGCGCAACGCCCCGGGGGCGAACGCCTCCCGCGGGAGGTAGTAGGTCGGCGGGTGGCTGGTTTCGAGCACCCGCAGGGCCTGTGAGGTCGATGCCACGACCGCACCGCCCAGCTCGACGGTGATGGCCCCGGTGAAAGGTTCGACCCTGGGCGGGCGCGGATAGTCCCACACATTTTCTGGCTGCGGGGCGTCCCGTTCGGGTTGGCGCCGACTCATGCCCGGGTCCCGAAGCGGGCGGTCACGTCGCGGGCCGGCAACACGAAACCTACGGTACGCCTGCGGGACGCAGGCCCGGGTGGCCTAGCGCAGCGTCAGCCAGACCAGGCTGGCGCCGCCGACCACGGTGCAGTAGACGGCGAACGGCGTGAGCGTGCGGGTCTCGAAGTAGCTGGTGAGATAGCGCACCGCGAAGTAGGCGCTGAGGAACGACGCGATGCCGCCGGCCACGACCTGTCCGAAGATGCCCCCACCCAGCGGCCCGAACAATTCCGGGATCTTGTAGAGCCCGGCGGCCAGAATGATGGGCGTCGCGAGCAGGAACGAGAAGCGGGCGGAGTCTTCGTGCGACAGGCCGCGCGACAGTCCGGCCACGATGGTGATGCCCGAGCGGCTGATGCCGGGGAACAGTGCCAGGATCTGGGCGCATCCGATCAGCACGCCGCGGCCCAGGGGCAGCCGGGCGAGCCGGTTGTCGACGGCCACGCCGCCGTGGGTTTGTTCCCCCTGGGCGGCGGCCGGTGCGACGCGGCGTCGCAGCACCTCGCCGGCATACAGGGCGAAGCCGTTCAGCAGCAGAAATGCCGCCGAGGGGATGGGTTTGCCCAGTGTTGTGCGAAACGTCGATTCCAGCAGCAGTCCGGCCAGCCCGACGGGGATGGTGGCCGCGACCAGCAGCCAGGCCAACCGCTCGCCCGAAGTCTGGATGCGCCGATTCCGGAGCGAGGACCCCAAGCCTGCAACGATGCGCAGCCAGTCCCGCCAGAAGAACACCAGCAGGGCTGCGGCGGTGGCCACGTGCAGCCCGACGATGAAGGCCAGATATGGCGACTGGGGGGCCGAGACGTCGAGATCCTGAGCCCATTGCCCGCCGATGAGGGCCGGGACCAGCACCGAGTGGCCGAGGCTGGAAACCGGGAACAGTTCTGTGACGCCCTGGAAGGCGCCGACCGCCACGGCCTCGACATAGCTCAAGTGCGTGCTCACGCGTGGGATCCCCCCATCGGCTCCATCGCAATCGTGTCGACAGGTACGGACTCGCGCACCGGCCTGTGACGTTAGTCGACACCGCGCGCACCCGGTCCATCGACCGGGGATCCAGACGCGCGCACCGGCGCGGTGTGACACTGGTCAGCGACGCGCAAGCGCCCCGACCGTTACGGTGTGCAGATGGCCGACGGGTTGCTCGCTGGGGTGCGCGTGCTCGACCTGTCCACCGGTGCGGCCGACGCGGTGACCCGCCTTTTCGCCGACCTGGGCGCCGACGTCCTCAAGATCGAGACGCCGGGCGGAAGTCCCGCCCGCCAGGCGCTGCCGACGCTGGCCGGCGCCGCTATCGCGTTCGCGGTACACAACGCCAACAAGCGCAGCGCGGTGCTGGACCCCTACGACACCGACGACTGTGACCGGCTCCGCGAACTGGCCGCGGGCGCCGACATCGTCGTCGACAGCGGGCCCGAAGGGCTGGCCGCCGCGTTCGGGACGTCCGCCGCGCAGCTGGCCGCCCACCAGCAGCACCTGGTCGTCATCTCGATCACCGACTTCGGTACCACGGGACCTCGGTCGTCGTGGCACGCCACCGATCCGGTGCTCTACGCGATGAGCGGCTCGCTGTCGCGGTCGGGGCCTGCCACCGGCATCCCCGTGCTGCCGCCGGACGGCATCGCTTCGGCGACCGCCGCCGTGCAGGCCGCGTGGGCCACGCTCGTGGCGTACTACAACCGGTTGCGTTGCGGTACGGGCGATTACATTGATTTTTCTCGGTTCGACGCTGTTGTCATGTCGCTGGACCCCGCGTTCGGCGCGCACGGGCAGGCCGCGGCCGGGATCCGTGGCGCGGGGCGGTGGCGCGGACGCCCGAAGAACCAGGACGCCTACCCGATCCTTGCCTGCAAGGACGGCTACGTCCGGCTGTGCGTGATGGCGCCGCGGCAGTGGCGCGGCCTGCGGCGCTGGCTGGGGGAACCGGAGGCCTTCCAGGACGCCCGCTACGACGTGATCGCAGAGCGGTTCGCGGCCTGGCCGCAGATCAGCGTGCTGGTCGAGGCGTTGTTCGAGGATCAGACCATGACGGAGCTGGTGGCTGCCGGCCAGGCGCACCGGGTGCCGATCGCCGCGGTGCTGACGCCGTCGCAGATCGTGGCATCCGACCATTTCGAGGCGGTCGGTGCGATCACCGAGGCCGAGCTGGTCCCCGGCGTGCGCACCCGGATACCGAGCGGCTATTTCGTGGTCGGCGGGCAACGCGCCGGGGTGCGCACGGCCGCGCCCGCGGCGGGGCAGGACCAGCCGTGCTGGCCCGGGAGCCCCGCGGTGGTGACGTCGCCGTCGGGCCGGGTCGGCGACTATCCGTTCACCGGACTGCGCATCCTCGACCTTGGCGTCATCGTCGCCGGCGGCGAGCTGAGCCGGTTGTTCGGCGACCTGGGCGCCGAGATCATCAAGATCGAGAGCGCCGACCATCCCGACGGGCTCAGGCAGGCCCGCGCCGGCGAGGCGATGAGCGAGTCGTTCGCCTGGACCCACCGCAACAACCTGGGCTTCGGTCTGGACCTGCGCAGCGCCGAGGGCAACCGGATCTTTCGCCGGCTGGTCGCCGAAGCGGACGCGGTTTTCGCCAACTTCAAGCCCGGAACTCTTGCAGCCCTGGGCTTTTCCTACGACGAGCTGCGGGGAGTCAACCCGCGTGTTGTGCTCGCCGAGAGCAGCGCCTACGGCGACGGCGGGCCGTGGAGCACCCGCATGGGCTACGGGCCGCTGGTGCGGGCCGTCACCGGCGTCACCCGGCTCTGGACGCCCGCCGACCCCGACGACCGGGCCGGGTCCGGCCGGCACGCCTTCTACGACGCGACGACGGTCTTTCCCGACCACGTCGTCGGGCGGGTCACCGCCATCGCTGCGCTGGCCGCGCTGATCCACCGCGATCGCACCGGCGGCGGGGCACGCGTGCACATTTCGCAGGCCGAGGTCGTGGTCAACCAGCTCGACACCCTTTACGTCACCCGGGCCGCGCTCGCCGCGGGCCTGGCCGCGATACGCGCGGACACCGCCCTGCACGCCGTGCACCCGTGCGCGGGTGACGACGAATGGTGCGTCATCTCCATCCGCGACGACGACGAATGGCGCTGCGTGGCTTCGGCATTCGACCGTCCGCAGTGGGCCGACGACCCGCGATTCGCCACCGGCGAGGCCCGCGGGGCCAACCGGCGCGAGCTGGTGGAGCTGGTCTCCGCCTGGACCCGCACCCGCACCCCGGCGCGGGTTGCCCAACTGCTGCAGTCGGCCGGGGTCGCCGCCGGGCCGATGAACCGACCGCCGGACCTCCTGGAGGACCAGCAGCTGCGGGACCGCAAGCTGTTCGCCGAGATGGTGCACCCGCTCATCGAGCGTCCGCTGCCGGCGGAGACGGGCCCGGCCCCGTTCACCCACATCCCGCCGGCCCGGCAACGCCCGGCGCCGCAGCCCGGGCAGGACACCCGCGAGATCTGCCGGGCGTTGCTCGGGATGAGCGACGGGGAGATCGACCGGCTCGTCACCGACGGCGTGCTGTTCGGCCCGGCGTGACGCTGGGCGGGCCATCGGCGGCCGCCCGCGCTCCCCGCGCTAGGTTCGGTCTATGACCGTCGACCCCAGGACACCGGTGTTGGTCGGCTACGGCCAGGTCAACCACCACGACGACATCGACCCGCGGCGGCGGTCCGTCGAACCGGTGGACCTCATGGCCGCCGCGGCCAGACGAGCCGCCGACCCCCGGGTGACCGAGGCCGTGGACTCCGTCCGGGTGGTCAACGTGCTGTCGGCCCGCTACCGCGACCCCGGGCTGCTGCTCGGCCGGCGAATCGGCGCCGCGGACTTCACCACGCTGTACAGCCCGATCGGCGGCAACGTGCCGCAAACGCTGGTCAACCAGGCCTGCCTGGACATTCAGCGGGGCAGCGCCGGGGTGGTGTTGCTGGCCGGCGCCGAGACCTGGCGCACCAGAACGGGGCTGAAGTCCAAGGGCGGCAAATTGGTGTGGACGGTCCAGGACGAATCCGTGCCGATGGCGGATGTCAGCGGCGAAGACGTCCCGATGGGCGGCGAGGCCGAGCTGCGGATCCGGCTCGACCGCCCGTCGTACGTCTACCCGCTGTTCGAGGAGTCGCTGCGCATCGCGGGTGGTGAGTCGATCGAGGACCACATCGCGCGGATCGGACAGCTGTGGGCCCGTTTCAACGCCGTGGCGGTCGGAAATCCGCACGCCTGGATCCGCACACCGATGACCGCCGAGGAGATCGGGCAGCCCGGCCCGCGCAACCGGATGGTCAGCTGGCCGTATACGAAGCTGCTGAACTCCAACAACATGGTCGATCAGGGGGCCGCTCTGGTGTTGACCTCGGTGGAGCAGGCGACGCGCCTGCAGATCCCCGTCGAGCGCTGGGTGTACCCCCAGGCGGGCACCGACGCCCACGACACCCCCGCCGTCGCCGAGCGCGACGAGCTGCACCGGTCGCCGGCCATCCGGATCGCCGGGGCGCGGGCGCTCGAGCTGGCGGGGCTCGGTATCGACGATATCGACTACGTCGACCTGTATTCGTGTTTCCCCTCGGCAGTCCAGGTCGCCGCGCGCGAACTGGGGTTGAGCGTCGACGACGCGGCCCGCCCGCTCACGGTGACCGGGGGGCTGACCTTCGCCGGCGGTCCATGGAGCAACTATGTCATGCATTCCATCGCCACCGCGGCCGAGTTGTTGGTGGCCAACCCCGGCCGGCGCGCGCTGATCACCGCCAACGGCGGCTACCTGACCAAGCACAGTTTCGGCGTGTACGGCACCCAACCGCCGGACGAATTTCGTTGGGAGAACGTCCAGGCCTCGGTGGATCGGGAACCGACCCGCAAGGCGTTGGTCGAGTGGGACGGCGTCGGGACCGTTGAGGCGTGGACGACACCGTTCGACCGGGAGGGACGGCCGGAGAAGGCCTTCGTGGCCGTGCGCACCCCGGACGGGGCCCGCGCCCTGGCCGTGCTCGCCGATCCCGCCGCGGCCGCGGCGAGCGTGAGTGAGGATATCGGTGGCGCCAAGGTCGCCGTCGCCGCGGACGGCAGCGCCACGCTGCGGTAATCGTCGAGCGCATCGCGGCAGGCCAGGGTGTCGCGGATGCGGTAACGGTCGCGTAACCGATGGCGACGTGCCTATTGTCGAGGGTGACGTTGGGAGGGGTGAGCCCAGTGCAGATCCTGATTACCGACGCCACCGGCGCAATCGGGCGGCTGGTCGCACGGCAGTTGCTCGCTGCCGGGCACAGTGTCGCCGGCATCGCCGAGCGCCGCCATGCCGCGCTGGATCCGGCCGTGGAGTTCGTTCAGGCGTCGCTCAACCACCCGGTGCTGCAGGAGTTGGCCGACGAAGCCGACGCCGTGATCCATCTGGCCCCAGTCGACCCGACCGCGCCCGGAAGCGCGAAAATCGACGGCCTCGCGCGGGTGACCGACGCGGCCGCCCGCTCCGGGGCGCGGCTGCTGTTCGTGTCGCAGGCAGCGGGCCGGCCCGACCTGTATGAGCCGGCCGAGGCACTGGTAGCGACGAGCTGGGGCCCGACCCTGGTGATCCGGGCCGCGCCGCCGGTGGGCCGCCAGCTCGACTGGGCGGTGTGCCGCACGGTGACCACGCTGCTGCGCAGCAAGGTTTCCACGCAGCCGATCAGGGTGCTGCACATCGACGACCTGGTGCGGTTCCTGGTGTCGTCGCTGAACACAGACCGGACCGGTGTGGTGGACCTGGCCACCCCGGACACCATCAACGTGGTCACCGCGTGGCGGCTGCTGCGGCCGGTCACCTCACGGTCACGCCTGCATCGGCTGTACGGCTGGCCGCAGTTGGCCCCACAGCTCGATACCGCTGCAGCACATGAGGATTGGATGTTCCAGTGTGGCTGGCAGGCGTACGACGCCATCGCCGACACCGCGCGCGGGCTCGTCGGACGCAGGCTCGACGCCGCCGGTGCGACCCACCACGGCGGCCAATTGACGCTTCCCGTCGAGGTTCGGCCGCGCGCGTCGTGCGACGGGTTGTCCAGTGCGGCACCCGAGGGCATGGAGGGCGAGTTCGACGATCGGATCGATCCGCGGTTCCCGGTCTTCAGTGCGAGCACGCTCGCCGCGGCGCTGCCCGGACCGTTGACACCGATCACCCTGGACGTCCAGCTGAGCGGGCTGCGTGCGGCCGGCCGGGTGCTGGGCCAGGTGCTCGCGCTCGGCGATGTGGTCGATCACGAGTGGGGGAGTAGGGCCGTCGCGGTGTTCGGCCACCGGCCCTACGTCGGCGTGTCGGCCAATGCGCTTGCCGCCACTCAGCTTCCGGGCTGGGACCGAGAAGCTGTGGTGCGGCGCACGCTGGCCGGGCAGTCCGAGGCGGGCGAGCTCTTGCCGTTCGGAGAGCCGCAATTGGTCGGCGGGACGCTCGGCTCGGTCGCCAAAGGCCTCGTCGCAGCCCGGTCGCTATCCCTGCTGCGTCATCTCAAGGCCGACACACAGGCTTACCGGGCGGCCGCCGGGGCGGAGCACCTGGACGCCACCCGGCTTGCCGATCTGCCGGATTCGGCACTGGTGGTCAGGGTTCCGCTGTTGCGGGACCGGATTCACCAGGGCTGGGCATTGACTGCACTGTGGCTCATCGACACCGGCGTCACGGCGGCGGCGCTGGAGCACACCCAGGCGAGGGACAGCGTGTCCGGCATCGGCATGATCGTGCAAAGCGACCGCGTCGCGATCGAAACCGCCGAATTGGCTGCCGCGCTGCGGGACGACCCGCCGCTGCGTGCGCTGGCCAGGGAGGGCAACGTCGGCAGCATCCGCGCGTTGTCGCCGGCCACCGCCGCCATATTCGATGCCGCTGCCGCCCGGATCGGGCACCGCGGGCCCGGCGACTCCGAACTGGCCGCCCGAGTCTTCGGCGACGATCCGCAGCTGCTGCTGCGGACGGCGGCGCATTTCGCATCCGCCGCGCCCAGCGACCCCGCGGTGGCGGTGACACTCGCGCAGCGGCTCACCGATGCCGCCCGCGGCTCGCGGGAACTCGCCCATGACACCACCCTACTTTTCACCCATCAGCTTCGGATGACGTTGCGGGAGTTGGGCGCTCGGCGTGTCGATGCCGATTTGCTCGACGTTTCCGACGACGTGTTCTACCTGACCTGCGACGAACTGGTCAGCGTCCCGGCCGACGCCAGGTTGCGGGTCAAACGCCGCCGGGCAGAACGGGACCGCCTTCAGGCGCAGGGCCCGCCCGACGTCATCGACGGCAAGTGGTTCCCCGTCGACCGGGGCACCGATGGCCCGCATCCCGCGGGCCAAGACGTCTGATCGATTACCCAGCGCCACGTTCGCGTCCAGCTCAGGCGGCGACCGTCACAATCTCGGTCGCCGGTGCCAGTGCCTGCGCGACGATTTCGGCGACATCGGTCATCGGCCGCACGTCCAGGGTTGCGAGCACCTCAGCGGGCACGTCATCAAGGTCCGTTTCGTTGCGTGCGGGGATGAAAACCGTTGCCAGGCCGGCACGTTGGGCGGCTAGTAGCTTCTGCTTGACGCCGCCGATGGGCAGCACCCGTCCGTTCAGCGTGACCTCGCCGGTCATGCCGACGTCGGAGCGGACCTGACGTCCGGTGGCCATCGACACCAGGGCGGTCACCATCGTGACGCCGGCCGACGGGCCGTCCTTGGGCACCGCTCCGGCGGGCACGTGCACGTGGATGCGGCGGTCCAGCGCCTTGGGATCGATGCCCAACGCGCGAGCGTGCGAGCGCACGTAGGACAGCGCGATCTGCGCCGACTCCTTCATGACGTCGCCCAGCTGTCCGGTCAGAACCAGGGCGGACTCGCCGGCCCCGTCCAATCCAGTTGCGCCGGCTTCGATGTAGAGGACGTCACCGCCCAGGCCGGTGACGGCCAGGCCGGTGGCCACGCCGGGCACCGCGGTGCGCTCGGCCGACTCGGGGGTGAACCGCGGGCGGCCCAGGTAGTCGACCAGATCCGGCTCGTCGATGACGAGCGGACCGGCAGCCCCGTCCGATCCGGGCGCCAGCCGTGTGGTCACCTTGCGCAGCGCCTTGGCCAGCAGCCGCTCGAACTGCCGCACCCCCGGCTCGCGGGTGTAGTCGGCGGCGATCGTGCGTAGCGCGGCGTCGGTCACGGTCACCTCGCCGTCGCTCAGCGCCGCCCGTTCCCGCTGCCGGGGCAGCAGGTAGTCGCGGGCGATGGCGACCTTGTCGTCCTCGGTGTAGCCGTCGATGGCCACCAGCTCCATGCGGTCCAGCAGCGCGGACGGGATGTTCTCGACCACGTTGGCGGTGGCCAGGAACACCACGTCGGACAGGTCCAGGTCGAGATCCAGGTAGTGGTCCCGGAAGGTGTGGTTCTGCGCCGGGTCGAGTACCTCCAGCAAGGCGGCCGAAGGGTCGCCGCGGTAGTCCGAACCGACCTTGTCGATCTCGTCCAGCAGGACAACGGGATTCATCGTCCCCGCCTCACCGATGGCGCGCACGATCCGGCCCGGCAGCGCGCCGAGGTAGGTGCGCCGGTGCCCACGGATCTCCGCCTCGTCGCGCACCCCGCCCAGGGCGACGCGCACGAATTTGCGGCCCAGCGCCCGCGAGACGCTCTCGCCCAGCGACGTCTTGCCGACGCCAGGGGGTCCGGCCAGCACCATCACCGCGCCGGAGCCACGGCCGCCGACGACCTGCAGCCCGCGCTGGGCGCGGCGCGCACGCACGGCCAGGTATTCGACGATGCGGTCCTTGACGTCGTCCAGCCCGTGGTGGTCGGCGTCCAGGATCTCCCGCGCGGCCTTCAGGTCGGTGGAGTCGTCGGTCTCGACGTTCCAGGGCAGGTCGAGCACGGTGTCCAGCCAGGTGCGGATCCAGCCGCTCTCCGGGCTCTGGTCGCTGGAGCGTTCCAGCTTGCCGACCTCGCGCAGCGCGGCCTCGCGCACCGTGTCGGGCAGGTCGGCGGCCTCCACCCGGGCGCGATAATCGTCGGAACCGTCGGGTTCACCTTCACCCAGCTCCTTGCGGATGGCGGCCAGCTGCTGGCGCAGCAGGAACTCCTTCTGGGTCTTCTCCATGCCCTCGCGAACGTCTTCGGCGATCTTGTCGCTCACCTCGACCTCGGCGAGGTGCGTGCTCGTCCAGTCGATCAGGACGCGGAGGCGACGGCCCACATCAACGGTCTCCAGCAACTCGCGCTTCTGCGCGGCGCTCAGGTAGGACGCGTAGCCGGAGGTGTCGGCCAGGGCCGAGGGATCGGTCAGGCCGTTGACGTAGTCGACGATCTCCCAGGCCCCGCGCCGCTGCAGCATTGCCAGCAGCAGCTTGCGATACTCCGCCGCCAGGGCCTTGACCTCGTCGGTGGGCTCAGCCGGGGCGACCTCGCTCACCTCGACCCATACCGCCGGGCCCGGCCCGGAGGCTCCCGCCCCGATCTGGGCGCGGCGCTCACCGCGCACGACGGCGGCGGTGCCGCCGCCCGCGACGCGGCCGACCTGCAGGATCTTGGCGATCACCCCGTACGAGGGATACCGGTCCTGCAGCCGGGGCGCGATCAGCAGCTGCCCCGACTCGCTAGCCTGGGCGGCGTCGATCGCCGCGCGTGCGGCCTCGTCGAGCGCGATCGGCACCGCCATTCCGGGCAGCACGATCGTGTCGGTGACGAACAGCACCGGAACGGACATGGCGTCGGCCATCAAATCCTCCAAAAATTGAGCCTGTTGCGCTCAACCCGGCCGGCCGCCGGTTTGTTCCCGGCAGGGCGGCTTCGGTCGCATAATCGGGCCATGGCGCTGTCGCATCCCGTCCCCCGTTCCCTCGACCCGGAGATCCTCGCGGCCGCGGCCAGACACTTGGCGCGCACCGGCTCGATCACGTTCCTCGTCGGAGAGGACGCCGTCACGTACACCGCCGACGGACCGACGATCCGCGTCGACGACGGGCAGGCCACCGGCCCCGGCGGCGGGCGGGCCGTCGTGCGCATGTCCCGCCAAGCCTGGGACGACATGGTTGGGCAGGTCCGCACGGTCGTCAACCTGTTGCTCAGCGACGACCTGGCCTTCGAGCGGGGCGGATTCGACCAGCTGGCCGACTGGGACCCGGTCCTGCGCTACCTGCACGCCGGCATCCCGCCCTACGACCCGGCGCGAACCGATCTCAAGGGGCGCGACCCGCTCGCCGCGTTCACGCTGGATGCACACGACGCCGAACTGGCCGCACAGCTCGAGACGATGGGCTACCTGCACGTCACCGGCGTCTTCACCAGCGAGGAGATGGAGGCCGCCAACCGCGAGGTCGACCGCCTCGCGGCGGCCGCACGTCCCGGGGACGACCGGTCGTGGTGGGTCATCGGCGAAGACGGCGGCAGCGTCCTGTGCCGCCTGGTGTACGCGACGCTGCGCTCGCCGGTTCTCGCGGCCCTCGAAGGCGACCCGCGGGTGCACAGGCTCGGCACTCTGCTCGATCCCGCGCTGCGCGCCGCGCCCGACCGGATGGAGGGCAGCGCGGTGCTGCTCAAGGTGCCGGGAAATACCAGCGGGCTGTCCAACATCCCCTGGCACCAGGACTGCGGGATGGGTGGGCACGCCATCATGTGTCCCACGCTCAGCGTCGGGATCCAGATCACGGGTTCGGATTCCTCGACCGGCAACCTGCAGGTCGTTCCCGGCAGTCACGGTCAGGCGATCCACTACCGGTGGCAGCAGCGGCTCCCGGGGGTACCGGTCGTGAGCATCGACACCGCCCCCGGCGACGTCACCGTCCACATCCAGGACGTGATGCATGCCTCGCCCCGGCCGACCGGCGCCGGCGGGCGGCGCACCATGTACGTCACGCACTACCCGCCGAAGCTCTGGGATCACGTGGGGCCGGGGCAGGCCTACAACGACCTGGTGCGCAACCGCACCGAACAGGTCGCGCGCCTGCGGTAGCCCTCACGATTCGACGGGCCCCAGCCGCCGCAGTTGCGTCACGTGCCTGGGCGAAAGCTCCTCGAGGCAGGTGACACCGAGCAGTCGCATCGTGCGGAGCACCCCTTCTGCCAGGATGTGTATCGCGTGGGCCACGCCGGCCTCGCCGCCGGCCATCAGGCCGTAGAGGTAGGCCCGCCCGACCAGGGTGCACCGCGCCCCCAGCGCGACCGCCGCCACGATGTCGGCGCCGGCCATGATGCCGGTGTCCACCAGGATCTCGGTGTCCTTGCCGAACTCGCGCGCCACCGCGGGCAGCAGGTGGAAGGGCACCGGCGCGCGATCCAGTTGCCGGCCACCGTGATTGGACAACACCATGCCGTCGACGCCGCGCTCGACCACGGCACGGGCATCGTCGAGCGTCTGGATCCCCTTGACGACGAGCTTGCCGGGCCAGCGCGCCTTGATCCAGTCCAGGTCGTCGAAGGTGAGGCTGGGGTCGAACATCGTGCTCAGGTACTCACCGACGGTGCCCGGCCAGCGATCCAGCGACGCGAACGCCAGCGGCTCGGTGGTCAACAGGTCGAACCACCACCTCGGGTGCGGCACCGCGTCGAGCACGGTCCGCAGCGTCAGGGTCGGCGGGATCGTCATCCCGTTGCGGTTGTCGCGCAGCCGTGCGCCCGCGGCCGGGACGTCGACGGTGACCAGCAGCGTGTCGAAACCGGCGTCGGCTGCGCGCTGCACCAGCGCCATCGAGCGGTCACGGTCGCGCCACATGTAGAGCTGAAACCACTTACGGCCCTGCGGCACCACGGCCACCAGGTCTTCGATCGCGCAGGTGCCCAGGGTGGACAGCGAAAACGGGATCCCGGCCTCCGCCGCTGCCCGCGCGCCGGCGACCTCGCCCTCGGTGTGCATCAACCGGGTGAACCCCGTCGGGGCGATCCCGAACGGCAGGGCCACCGGCCGGCCCAGGACATTCCAGCCCGCCGTCACGGTGCTGACGTCTCGCAGGATGGTCGGATGAAACTCGATGTCGCGAAATGCTTGTCGAGCGCGCCGGATCGACAGCTCGTCCTCGGCGGCGCCGTCGGTATAGTCGAACGCCGCCCTGGGTGTGCGGCGTGCGGCGATGCGACGCAGGTCGTCGATGGTGTAGGCGGCGTCGAGGCGACGCCTGGTGCGGTCGAACTCGGGGCGCTTGAACCTGATCAGCGGCGCCAGGTCGCGGACCCTGGGCACCCGTCGCTTGACTGCCATGTCTACCAGTGTGCAGCCGGCACCCGGGCGTCACACCGGACACTCCGACCACCGCGACTATCATGCGCGTCATGGACGACGCGACCGCGCGGATCGGCGCGATGGCAAGCGAGGCGATCGATCTGCTCATCGGGGCAGTCGAGCAGACCCCGACCGAAAGCGGAGACCAGCCGTCGAGCGTGGCGGGCCGGAGCCCGCGCGAACGGGTGGAGTCGGTGCTCGAGGCGGCGCTGCGGCACCCCGGCGGGTTCGGGCCGGCCCAGCCCGCGCCGCCGGACTCGACGCCCACGGCGCAGCCGATGGCCCTTCCCGGGCGCTCGGTCGCCTGACGGGGCAGTCTGACAGCCATGGAATCAGCACCCGACCCCTACGACCTCAAACGCTTCCTGAAGGCGCAGGCGCCGGTCTACCGCGCCGTCGTCGAGGAGTTGCGCGAGGGGCGCAAACGCACCCACTGGATGTGGTTCGTGTTCCCGCAACTGCGCGGCCTGGGCAGCAGCGAGACGGCGCAGCGCTACGGTATCTCCGCACTGGGGGAGGCGCGCGCCTACTTACGGCACAGCGTGCTCGGGGCGCGGCTGCGGGAGTGCACGCGATTGGTCAACCAGGCGCCAGGCCGTTCGGCCGCCGAGATCTTCGGTTCGCCCGACGACCTCAAGTTGTGTTCGTCGATGACGCTGTTCGCCGCCGCCACCGACGACAACGAGGACTTCGTCGCGTTGCTCGACAAGTACTACGACGGACGGCGAGACGCGGCGACACTGGAACGGCTGGAATCTTAGGCGCGGCTGAGGATCCGCCATCCGTGCGGCTCGACCATCACCTCGTCGACGATCTCCTGTGCCGGCGCCGACGAGCCAGCCTCCACGCGCGCACGCCCGCCGCCCAGTTCGTCCACCGCCAGGCACAGCGGCTCGTCGTCGACGTTCAGCGCGACAAGCAAACTGTCGTCGCCGCTTCGCGTTTCGTAGACGTAGTGCAGGTTGGACAGCCGCAGCGGGCTCGTCGCCGCCGCGTGCAGCCACGGGTGGCGGCGGCGCAAGCCGATCAGGAACCGGTGCAATGCCCACACCTCGGCGCCGAAGGAATCCAACGGCATTGGGGGAGTGTCGAACTCGGGACGAACCGCGTCGTCACCCCCGAACCGCTCCTCCTTGATGCCGCGCATCCCGAACTCGTCGCCGGCGTACAGGCTGGGCACACCGCCGACCGTGAGCAGTACCACCAGCGCCTGCGCAAGATGCTCACGACGCTCGAGGCGGCTGGCGATGCGGGTGACGTCGTGGTTGCCGACGAACGTCAGCGGGGAGAAACGGGACAGGAACTCGTTGTGGCGCTGCAGCGCCCAGTCGAGCTCGAAGAAGTTGCCGTCGTTGAGGCTGCTCCAGATCGCCTTCCACAGCTCGTACTGGGTGGCCGAGTCGAACCCGGCTGCCTCGACCTGAGCGGCGTAGTCGCCGTGAATGAGTTCCCCGACGAACCAGGTGTCCGGGTAGCGCTCCCGAACCCGCGGGAGGGTCGCCGCCCAGAAGTGTTGCGGCACGGCATAGGCCGCATCGAGCCGCCAGCCGTCCGCGCCGCGGCCCAGCCAGTGGGCCATGACGTCGGCGGCGTAGTCGACGACCTCGGGGTTGTCGTGGTTGAGGGTGATGAGCCCGGGGTGGCCTTCGAACGTGTGAAACCGGCCCGGACGCCCGCGGAACCAGCGCGCCGCGGCCTCGCTGTCGGCCGCCTCGCGATACGCCGGGAAGTCCACGCCCACATGGTTGAAGACGCTGTCGAGCAGCACCCGAAGGCCGCGGCGGCGCGCCTCGGCGACGAGGTGGTCGAAGTCGGCGTCGTCGCCGAGTCGGGGGTCGATGCGGTAGTGGTCGGTGGTGTCGTAGCCGTGGGTGCGCGAGGCGAAGATCGGCCCCAGGGCGACACCGGAGGCCCCCAGTGCGATGGCGTGGTCGAACCAGCCGGTGAGCCGCCGCAACCGGTGTTCATCCGGCTGCGGCGGCTCACCTGGCGTGGGGAACGCGCCGACGAAACCCAGCGGGTAGACCTGCCACCAGATGGCGTGGCCGATCCAGGCGGGTTCCGTCACGAAATCGCGATCAGCCGACGCCGGCCAGCGTCTCCGCGGCGATGATCGCCTGCGCCACGCCGGACACGATCGCGGCGACTTTCAACGCCTCCTGGATGGCCTCCCGGCCCATCCCCGCCTCGCGCAGCGTGTGCTCGTGGGAGGCGACGCAATCCGGGCATCCGTTGATTGTGGAGACCGCGAAGCACCACAGCTCGAAGTTCGCCTTCTCCACACCTGGATTGGCGATGATGTTCATCCGCAATCCCGCCCGCAGATCGTCGTACTTGCCCTCGAGGAAGCCGCGGCCACGGTAGAACACGTTGTTCATGCCCATGATCGAGGCCGCCCCGAGGGCCGCGTGGTACGCCTCGGCCGACAGCACGTCGGCCGCTTCGGCACCGATCTCGGCCATTACCTGGGTATTCCGGGTCGCCACGGCGCTGGCCAGCAGGGTGCCCCACAGCTGTTCCTCGTTGAGCTCCGTGCCGCGCACGATCGAGCCGAGGTTGAGCTTGAGGTCCTTGGCGTACTCGGGCAGCGCGTTCTTGAGGTTTTCAACGCTCATGTCGCCTCCTGACCAGGCTTGTGGGGCCGGAATTCAGGCTGCGATCAGGCAGATGCCTTGAGCAGCTCGGCAGCGTTCAGCGTCGGGTCGCCCTTGCGCCAGTTGCAGGCGCACAGCTCGTCGGACTGCAGCGCGTCCAGGACCCGCAGCACTTCCTCGACGTTGCGGCCCACGGATCCCGCCGTGGCCGAAACGAACTGGATCTCGTTGTTGGGGTCGACGATGAAGGTCACCCGGTCGGCCACGCCGTCGGCGTTGAGCACTCCGGTCGCCAGGCAGAGCTCGCGCTTGATGTCCGAGAGCATCGGGAAGGGCAGCGCCTTGAGGTCCTCGTGCTGCGCGCGCCAATTGAAATGCACGAACTCGCTGTCGATCGACACACCGAGCACCTGGGCGTCGCGGTCGGCGAATTCGTCGTTCAGCTTCCCGAACGCCGCGATCTCGGTGGGGCATACGAAGGTGAAGTCCTTGGGCCAGAAGAACACCACGCGCCACTTGCCGGGGTGGTCGTCGTTGGTGATGGTGGTGAAGTAGTCGCCGGGGTCGTTCGCTTCGACCTTGGACAGGTCGCCGGCAATCAGCGCGGTGAGCTGGTAGGTGGGGAACTGGTCGCCGATTGTCAGCAATGACATATCGCTCCTCTGGGTCGTGTCGTAGCGGGATTTTGTGGCTTCGGGTCCTATGTTGCCGCCCCGGGACTGTGAGGTAAAGGTGATTTTTCACACTATATTAATAGGTATGACCGATAAGAATTATCAGCCGACGCTCGCCGGGCTGCGTGCGTTCGTCGCGGTGGCCGAGAAGCGGCACTTCAGCAGCGCCGCGCCCGCTCTGGGCGTGAGCCAGTCGACGTTGTCGCAGGCGTTGGCGGCCCTGGAGAACGGGCTGGGCACCCAGCTGATCGAGCGGTCGACGCGGCGGGTCTTCTTGACCGCGGAGGGTGCGCAGCTGCTCCCGCACGCTCAGTCCGTGGTGCATGCGGTGGACGCGTTCACCGCCGCCGCGGCCGGCACCGCCGACCCCCTGCAGGCCAGTCTGCGGCTGGGGCTGATTCCGACGGTGGCGCCCTACGTGCTGCCGACGGTGCTGGCCGGGGTCCCCGAGCAGCTTCCCGACCTGACGTTTCGGGTGATCGAGGACCAGACCGAGCGGCTGCTGGCGGCCCTGCGCGAAGGCGCGCTGGACGCGGCGCTGATCGCGTTGCCCGCCGCCGCCGCCGGAATCACCGCAATTCCCATCTACGACGAAGACTTCGTCCTCGCGCTGCCCCCCGGGCATCCGCTGTCGGGCCGGCGACGGATCCCGACGACGGCGCTGGCGCAGCTGCCGCTGCTGTTGCTCGACGAGGGCCACTGCCTGCGCGACCAGGCGCTGGACGTCTGTCGCATGGCGGGTGTGCGGCCGGAGCTGGCGAACACGCGGGCGGCATCGCTGTCGACCGCGGTGCAGTGCGCGACCGGCGGGCTGGGTGTGACCCTGATCCCGCGGACGGCCGTCCCGGTCGAGGCGGCGAGAAGCCGGCTGGGGCTCGCCGAGTTCGCCGCGCCACGCCCGGGCCGGCGGATCGGCCTGGTGTTCCGCGCCTCCAGCGGACGCCATGAGTCCTACCGGCGGCTGGCCGGGATCATCGGCGGGCTGATCGGCGCCGAACACCGGGTACGCCTCGTCAAAGGGGAACCCACCGAGTAGCCGGGACGACTGTAGGTTCTGCGTATGGAGAAGGTAATCGCGATACTGATGCGCCCCGACCCGGACGACGAATGGTGCGCCTGCCAGCGGGGCCCGGTAGCCGACGAGTTGCTGGGTCTGGGCGTGGCGGGGCTGGCCGTCAACGTCCGCGACGGCGCGGTGCGTCACTCGCTGATGACGCTGACGACGCTGGACCCGCCGGTGGCCGCGGTGGTGAGCCTGTGGACCCAGCAGTGCTACGGCGACCAGGTCCAGGCGGCGCTGAGACTGCTCGCCCGCGAATGCGACCGGTTCGCCGCCTACCTGGTGACCGAGTCGGTCCCGCTGTCTTCGCCGAGCCAACTCGGTTCGCGTACAAGGGGACTGGCCAACGTCGCGCTGCTGCGCCGGCCCGCGCACCTGGACCAGCCAACCTGGCTGGACCGTTGGCAGGGCGACCACACGTCGGTGGCCATCCAGACCCAGGCGACGTTCGGCTACACCCAGAACTGGGTGGTGCGCGCCCTCACCGCGGGCGCCCCGGAGATCGAGGCGGTGGTCGAGGAGCTGTTCCCTGCGGAGGCGATCACCGACCTGCAGGCGTTCTTCGGCGCCGCCGACGACGACGAGCTCCAGCAAAGACTGGGCCGTATGGCCGCCAGCACCAGCGCATTCGGCGCCAACGAGAACATCGACACGGTGCCGACCAGCCGCTACGTCTTCACGACACCATTCACCGAGCCGTTCCAGGAGCGCGCATGACGACACTGCGCGATGCCGTGGCGCTGGCGGCGGGGGAGAGCGGCCTGGCGGTGGTGTCCACCGTCCGCGCCGACACCACCGTGCAGGCGTCGCTGGTCAACGTGGGCCAGTTGGCCCACCCGGCCACCGGTGAACCCGCGCTGGGTTTCGCGACGTACGGCAAGGTCAAGCTCGCGAACCTGCGGGCACGTCCGCAGTTGGCGGTCACGTTCCGCAGCGGATGGCGGTGGGCGACGGTCGAGGGCCGCGCCGAGTTGGCCGGCCCGGAGGACGCGGCGCCCTGGGCCGCCGACGACAACAGGTTGCGGCTGCTGCTGCGCGAGGTGTTCACGGCCGCGGGCGGCACCCATGACGACTGGGACGAATACGACCGCGTAATGGCCGCCGAGCGCCGCGCCGTGGTGCTGATCGCACCGACCCGCATCTACGGTAACGCCTGAACAGCAGGTATTAGGCTGCAGCGGTGATCCTGCAGATCGACGACGTCAAGCGGGTGCGGACGCTCACCCTCAACCGGCCCGAGGCGCTCAACGCCTTCAACGAGGCACTCTACGACGCCACGGCCGAGGCGCTACTGGCCGCCGCCGACGATCCTGACGTCGCCGTCGTCCTGCTGACCGGCACGGGCCGCGGATTTTCGGCAGGCACGGATCTTGCCGAGATGCAGGCCCGCATCACCGACCCGGATTTCACCCCCGGCGAGCACGGCTTCATCGGGCTGATCGACGCGCTCAGCGCGTTCCCCAAGCCCCTGATCTGTGCCGTCAACGGGGTCGGGGTGGGCATCGGCGCGACGATCCTGGGCTACGCCGATCTGGTGTTCATGTCGTCGACCGCCCGGTTGAAGTGCCCGTTCACCAGTCTGGGCGTGGCGCCCGAGGCGGCCTCGTCCTATCTGCTGCCGCAGCTGGTCGGCAGGCAGAACGCCGCCTGGCTGTTGATGTCCTCGGAATGGATCGACGCCGCGGAGGCGCTGCGGATGGGCATGACGTGGCGGGTCTGTGAGCCGGAGCAGCTGCTGCCCGAGGCGCACCGCCACGCTGAAATCCTTGCCTCCCGGCCGATTTCGAGCCTGATGGCCGTCAAGCACACGATGGTCGAGCCGGTGCGCCCGGGGATTGCTGCGGCCAGGGCGCGGGAGAACGCCCATTTCGCCGCGATGATGGGGGCGCAGGCCAACGCTGCGGCGCTGGCGGATTTCAACAAGGGCCGCTAATGCGATGCGGCAGGCTGCAGTTCGGCTTCCCGGCTGCCTTCCCGATTGGCTGACGCGGCGATGATTGCCCGCAGCGTGCGCCTGCAACGCCCGCAGTCGGCACCGGCGCCGCAGGCGACGGCGACCTCCCTGGAAGTCGCCGCCCCGCGCGCGACGCACTCGGACACCGTGTGGGTGGTGGCCCCGACGCACAGGCATACGTACATCAGCACACCCTCCGCACGCCGGCACCGTTCCCTTGGGGAACGGGTTCCAACACTGGCCCGGGCGACCGCGATTCGGCCTCGAACACGGCGTCCCGCGTCACCGGGGGCCGGGGCGAAGATGCCGGGCGAATAGGTCGCATATTAGCGGAGTCTAACCTAAGTTGATGAGCGGAGTCTAACCTAAGCCGCGTGTTAGGTGGGTCACTCCCGGCCACCGCCGCGACACACTGAGCGCAGCCATACCTTTCTGGAAGATTGATCTGCGGCATGGCACAGTTCGACTACGGGCGGCATCGGGGGGCTACAGCCCAGCCTTCCGCGCCCCGGCCAGAAGATGTCGGCTTTCACACACCCCAAGGAGTGATCGTGCAAGGTGATCCGGACGTTTTGCGACTGCTCAACGAGCAGTTGAGCAGCGAGCTCACCGCCATCAACCAGTACTTCCTGCATTCCAAGATGCAGGACAACTGGGGATTGACCGAGGTGGCGAAACACACCCGGGAGGAATCGTTCGACGAGATGCGGCACGCGGAGGCGATCACCGACCGCATCCTGCTCCTCGACGGCCTGCCCAATTACCAGCGACTCTTCTCGCTGCGCATCGGGCAGACGCTGCGTGAGCAGTTCGAGGCCGACCTGGCGATCGAACACGAGGTGCTGGACCGCCTCAAACCCGGCATCATCATGTGCCGCGAGAAGCAGGACACCACCACCGCCAACCTGTTCGAGCAGATCGTGGCCGACGAGGAACTGCACGTCGACTATCTGGAGACACAGCTCGAGTTGATGGGCAAGCTCGGCGAGGAGCTGTACCTGGCGCAGTGCGTGTCCCGCCCGCCGGGCTCGCAATAAGCGGGGGCTGAACGCGGGCCTCCGGGGTCCGGTCGGGCACGCGCTTGACCAGCCTGCCGGGCCCCGGGGTCACCGTCGCCCGGCATTAGAACGTGTTCCAGAAACGGCCGGCGCGGGCGTAGGATCCTACCAATGAGCCGAATCGGAACGTTCGCCGACGACGACATAGCCGGCTGGTTCACCACGTCTCCAGACCTCGGTGGCGCCCTCGGCGGATTCAGCCAGGCGGTCTACACCAAGAACCGGCTGCCGCTGCGCACCCGCGAGCTCGCGCGCGCGGTGATCGCGCACAACAACGAGTGCATCGTCTGCGTCAACACCCGCGACGCCGACGGCCCGGCGGCCGGGGTCGACGAGGAGCTCTACGACCATGCCCCGGAGTGGCGCACATGGCCCGGCTACAGCGAACAGGAGCGGCTGGCGGCCGAATTCGCGCACCGGTTCGCCACCGAGCACACGGCACTGCGCGACGACGAGGACTTCTGGAGCCGCTGCTACGAGCACTTCTCCGACGAGTTGCTCGCCGACCTGGCCATCTCGTGCGCGCTGTGGGTCGGCATGGGCCGGGTGTTGCGCACCCTGGACATCGGCCAGGCCTGCACGCTGACGCTGCCCAGCCGCGCGTAAGCGCCGGCAGCCGGGCCGCAGCGCCGCCCGCGCCCGTCGCGACACATAATCCACTGCGCCGACACGCCGCGGCCCGTCGCCATGGGTTATGTCTCGTGAAGTACGGATCCCGACATCGCGGGGCCACCGGCGGGCGGGACCCCGCTGGACGCGTTCATCGACCGATTCGTCGCCGAGTTGCCCGACCGCCAGAACTGACCGGGCGCTCCGGGCTGCACAATGACTGCCATGACCGCCACCCCGCTTGCCGCCGCGGCGATCGCCCAGCTCGACGCCCAGGGTGTCGACACCGTCATCGGGACAATCGTCAACCCGGCGGGGCTCACCATGGCCAAGACGGTGCCCCTCCGGCGCACCGACACCTTCGCCGAGGCCGGACTGGGCGGCCAGTCCCTCGCGGCGTGCCTTCGCGATCGACCAGACCGGCATCGCCTTCGCCGACGGCATCGGCGTCATCGGCGATCAGCGCCTGTGCATCGACCTGTCGGCGTTGCGCATCGTCGGCGACGGGCTGGCCTGGGCGCCCGCCGCGTTCTACGGGCAAGACGGCACGCCCGTGCCCGCGTGTGCCCGCGGCACGCTCGGCCGCATCGAGGCCGCGCTGACCGAGGCCGGCGTCGAGGCGCAGATCGGCCATGAGATCGAATTCCTGCTGGTCGATCCCGGTGGCGGTCGGCTGCCGGCGGCGCTGTGGGCCCAGTACGGCCTTGCCGGCGTCCTCGACTACGAGGCGTTCATCCGCGACGTCAACTCCTCGGCCACGGCCGCCGGGATCGCGATCGAGCAGTTCCACCCCGAATACGGGGCCAACCAGTTCGAGGTCTCGCTGGCGCCGCATTCGCCGGTGGCCGCCGCCGACCAGCTGGTGCTGATGCGGTTGATCATCGGCTGCGCGGCCCGCCGGCACGGGCTGCGCATCAGCCTCTCGCCGACGCCCTTTGCAGACAACGTCGGATCTGTTGCCCACCAAAATTTTTCACTCCGAATGCCGCAGGGTCCGTTGTTCTCTGACGGACCGGGCGCCGAGGGGATGACGGCGGCCGGGGAGAGCGCGGTGGCGGGGGTGGTGCGCGGACTGCGCGAGGCGCAGTGTGTTGTGCGGGTCGATCGTGTCCGGTCTGCGGCTACGGCCTGGCAACTGGTCCGGCGCCTACACGTGCTGGGGAACGGAGAACCGTGAGGCCGCAGTGCGATTCGTCAAGGCAGGACTCGGCGCGGTGTACGGGGGCAACGTAGAGGTGAAGATCATCGACCCGTCGGCGAACCCCTACCTGGCGTCCGCGGCGATCCTGGGCCTGGCGCTCGACGGGATCAAGAACCAGGCGGCGTTGCAACCATCTGGGAACGCGGGGGCCGGCATTCATCGCCCGGTTGCTGGAGATGGCGCCTTTCCGCAAAGTCCTGTACTCCTCAGACAGGTTCGGTCCGGCGGAGCTGCACTTCCTCGATGCAGGCTTGTGGCGCAACGGTATTCACCGGGTGCTGCGTGGCTTTGTCGACGGCGGCGACTGGAGCGAGGCCGACGCGCTGCGGGTGGTCGATCTGATCGCCCGCGCCAACGCCACGCGCGTCTATCGTTTGGCCGCGAGCTGAGCCCGCGTTGGTCGAGGCGGGGCGCCGCGACACCTGTGTTCAGGCGCGGCGTTCAGCGGCGGTGATGCCGCCTTTGAGCAGTTCGTCGATGACCTTCTTGAACACCGGCAGCATCAGCCGGTCGACACCGGGAATCTTCAGTGTTGACCGAAGATGCCAGTTGACCTCGGTCCCCGTCCCTGCTTCACGCAGCTGGACCGTTCCGATGTGATCCCGGGTCGGTGCGCCCGAGAGCATCTTGTACGAGTATTGGATGGGTCGCTCGTACTCGATGATCTCCTCGACGAACGGGGGTCCGATCACCTCCAGACGCCTGATCGCGCCGACACCGTTGGGTGCGGGGGTTCCCTCACGATCGAGGGTGCTGCGCCGGCATGCCCACAGGTAGTCCGCGATGCCGCGGTGATCGGTCAGGGCGTCGAACACGGTCTCGATCGGCGCCGTCGATGTTCGGGTGAGCGTGAACTCGATCATCCGCGCACCAGGGTGCCGATACGCTCCACCGATATCCGGTTGTCCGCCGTCATGATTCGTCCCCTTTCGATACAGAAGAACATAGCCCCACGGCGTGCGGCGCATCGAAGCCGCATACCTCACAATCCCGGGCTGAAATCACTCGCAGGCCACACCGTCGCCATCGCGGTCGAGCCCGGGTCGATATCCGGGCTGTCCGGCATGGATCGGGGCCGCGCCGGCGGCTCGTGCCGCCTTACAGTTCGGGTAGTACACCGACAGCCCGTTATCGGGTTCCGGCGCCGGAGGGGTCGTCATCGCCGCCGGTGGCGGTTCCGGAACTGCATCCGGTGCCCCACAACTCGTCAGTATTCGAGCGATCGCATCGTGTTCGGCCTGCGTCACCCACAGCCCGTAGGCGGTCTTCACGCCGACAATGCGGGTCACATACGTACAGCGGTAGGACTTGTTGGGCGGCAACCACGTTGCAGCGTCGCCGGCGCCCTTCTGTTCGTTCATCGACCGGGTCGTGGCCTGCAGATTGATCGGGTCGTTGGCGAAGTTGCGCCGCTTGGCGTCATCCCACTGCTGCGCACCCTTTTGCCATGCGTCCAACAACGCGACCACGTGGTCGATCGGGACCAGCGACGACGTGCCCCGACCGCGGTGGAAATCGACCGTGACGCCGCTGTACGGGTCGTGCAACACACCAGAAATCACGGTGCAGTCGCCACTGCGGACGATGTCGGCGAGGTCACGGGCGAGGATGTCGTCGCGGGTGTCACAGCCGTTGTGTCCGTCGGTCACCGTCACGTCGTCAGTCCAGGCATCGCCGAACAGGGCACGGTCGTATCCGGTTTTCGGCGCGCGGCCCTTGATCGCCAAGGTGGCCAGTTCCCCCGCCGCTGTCGCGGCGTCCGCCAACTGTTCCGGCGCCGCCGGGACGAAAGACAAC
>NZ_JBMIOP010000018.1:0-7449 GCF_049197365.1 Mycobacterium sp. THU-M104 | reverse complement strand
TGCTTTTGTTGAACACGCGGACGCCGTCGAGGACCATCTGCCCAACCTTGAGCCATGAGGCCCAGGCCACGGTAGGGCGCCCCTCTGAGGGCTCTAGTGTCTTTGGACCCCACCGACATCGACGCGCCGCGCGAGGAAATCGAGCACCGCCCCGGCGAAGACGTCGTTGCGATCCCCGGCGACCATGTGCCCCGCCCCGCGCACGTCGGCGAACTCGACCCCCGGGAAGCGGGCGAGGAACTCCTCGGCGCGCTCCTGGCTGACGAGGTCGCTCATCCGGCCCCGCACCAGAAGCATCGGCACGCCGCTCGCAAGGATCGCGTCCACGGCGGCGTGCATCCGGTCGACGTCGGTGACCTCCATCGCCGGGTGCGCCGCGGTACCGCTGATGAACTTCGGATCCCAATGCCAGTACCAGCGATCACCGCGGCGGCGCAGGTTGGTGGTCAGTCCCCCGAGGTCGCTCGGCCGGGGGCGGTGCGGGTTGTACTCGGCGATCGCATCCGCGACCTCGTCCAAAGAGCCGAATCCCGATTCCACCCGCTCGGCCATGAACGCATGAATCCGGCTCGCCCCGGACTGCTCCATGTCCGGCACGATGTCGACGAGCACTACCGCGCCGGCGATGCCCGGCGAAAGCTCCCCGGCCAGCAGCATCGAGGTGAACCCGCCCAGCGAAGCCCCCACCAGCACGGGTTTCTGCGGCAGGCCACGCAGTACTTCCTGCACGTCACGCGCGAAACTGATGACGCGATAGTCGCCGTCGCCGGACCAGTCGGATTCTCCGTGCCCCCGCAGGTCGACCGTGACGGCCTGCCACCCGCGCCTGGCGACTGCGGTGGCCGCCTTGGCCCACGATCGGCGCGTCTGCCCGCCACCGTGCAAGAACACGACGGCACGAGCCTGCGGATCACCTAGTCGGTCGCAGGCGATGCGCACACCGCCCGGCCCGGACGCGGCAAACGGTTCAGGGTCTGCGGGACATCGCCCCATGCCCGTCCGGGCCGTTCAGCGGTCATCACCGGATACTAGAACGCCGAAGCGGGTACACCCCCCCCCGCCGCAGGGTAGGCAACCGCCGGGCAACTGCCCGAAGTCGGCTGCGCGAATGCCGGGAAACCGTGATCTCGCCCGGCGCGCACACCAAGCAGTCGATGATGTCGGCGCGCAGGGAGTTCCCTTCCTGACGAAGGCCATTTTCACCGCGCCGCGCCGGCCGTTGATCGCGCCGGAATTCGGTTGAGACTGTCCCCACGCCAGAGTCCTGTCCGTGCCAGAGAACGCCAAAAGCACCGGATAGCCCATGCCTCTACCATGAGGGCGTGCGGCAGGGCGGCGTTGGCACCGCGATTCCCGCCTTTGCTGCGCCCACGCCTGGTTCGCGTTTGAAGGTCGAAACCCGGGAGGAATCATGCACTACATGAAGAGCTGTCTCAGCCGAGGCGTGAGAGCCCTCGCCGGCCCGGTCGTGGCCATGGCGGCACTGCTGAGCTTTGCCATACCCGCACACATCGCGCTGGCCGATACCCGTCAAAGCACCTGCGGCACAACCGCCCGGTGCCCGCTCGGCCCGGCTCCGGACGGCGGTGATCAAGGGACCGCCGAGCGGCAGATCATGAACGGGTACGTCGACAACGAGAAAGGGTGCCAACCCGACGGAACACCCGATCCGCAGTCCGTAACCTGGGATCCCCCGGGCTTCCAGCCGAACACCGGCGGATCGGGGACAATCACCGACGCGGATCCGCACCTGGGCGGGCAGTTTCGCGCCGATTGGGTGAACGGACAATGGCATATCGAGTACCCGCACTGCTGAACTTCCGTTTCGGTCACGCCGCCACCGTGATGTGGTCGCTCCGGAGCGCGTCACGACCGGCCGCGTCGAGGCCGCCGTGCGGTGCCGAATCCGCCGTCTCGAACCCGTAGCGGAATAGCGCCGATTCCGTGGGCACCGTGCAAATCCTGAGATGTGCGCACTCAAACCTGCTGGTAGCGTGGTCGCGGCAGTCGCGAATGCCGCCGATCCGCCAGCGAGAGCCCCATACCGCCCCGACGTTCCGCTTTGGGGTCTCGCAGCAAGCTACCGCATACTGGGAGCCGTGCCAGAAGTGACATCACCGCAAACCGCTGACGCGGTGCCGGTTGGTGCGCCGGCCACGGCTCGAGACCTCTGATGGCGCGCTCGGGCGCGCGCCACCGTCATCGGGCCGTCAAACAACCGTCACGACTACGGCAGGCGCTGACGCGTGCCCTGATGGCGCTGGCCTCGGTGGCCGCGGTGACGCTGACCGGTGCGGGATATTACGTTGCCCACGGCGCGCTCGGCGGCATCACCGTCTCGCAGGCGCTGAGCCCGGAAGATCCCCATTCCAGCGGTGACGGCGTGAACATCCTGCTCATCGGACTGGACTCACGCAAAGACCAGGACGGCAACAACCTGCCCTGGTCCATCCTGAAGCATTTGCACGCGGGCGATTCCGACGACGGCGGCTACAACACCAACACGCTGATAATGGTGCACGTCGGCGCCGACGACAAAGTGGTGGCCTTCTCAATCCCCCGCGACGACTGGGTGCGGTTCAACGGCGTCCCCGGCTACGACCACATCAAGATCAAAGAAGCGTACGGGCTGACCAAGCAATACGTGGCACAGAAGCTGGCCGACCAGGGCGTGAGCAGCCAAAAGGAACTGGAGACCAAGGGCCGCGAGGCCGGGCGGTCGGCGACCTTGCGCGCGGTGCGGAACCTGACCGGCGTTCCCATCGACTATTTCGCCGAGGTCAACCTGGCCGGCTTCTACGACTTGACGAAGGCGCTGGGCGGCGTGCAGGTCTGCCTCAAGCAGGCCGTCTACGACTCGTATTCCGGTGCCAACTTCCCCGCCGGGCCCCAGACGCTGGATGCCGCGGAGGCGCTAGCGTTCGTTCGGCAGCGTCACGGCCTGGAGAACGGCGACCTGGACCGCACCCATCGCCAGCAGGCCTTCCTGTCATCGGTCATGCACGAACTGCAGGAGTCGGGCACCTTCACCAACCTGGACAAACTCACGAGCCTGATGGCGGTGGCACGCAAAGACGTCGTCCTGTCGGCCGGCTGGAACGAGGAGTTGATCCAGCGCCTGGGCGAACTGGTCGGCGGCAACGTCGAGTTCCGGACGCTGCCCGTGGTGCGCTATGACAACATCGACGGCCTGGACGTCAACATCGTCGACCCGGCGGCGATCAAGGCCGAGGTGGCCCGGGTGATCGGCGCCGCCCCGCCGACGACCCCAACCACCACGACCGCCGCCAAACCGAACCCCGACACCATCGTCGACGTGATCAATTCCGGCAACATCAGCGGCCTCGCCTCCACCGTTTCCCACGCGCTGAAAAAGCAGGGCTACACCGCGGGCCAGGTCCGCGACCGTGAGTCCGGCGAGCCCACCGCCACGACGCTCGACTACGGCGTCGGCGCGCAGACCGATGCGCGCAACGTGGCCGGCCTGCTCGGCCTGGATGCGCCGAAGAACCCCGACCCCTACCTCAAGCCCGGACACATCCGCGTGACCCTGGCCACCGACTACTCAATGCCGGACCAGGACGACAGCAGCGACGAAACCACCACCACGACCGCGTCCAGCAAGGCCAGCTCGTACGGGTACTGGAGCACCAGCACCTACCCGTCGCCCGATCCGGGCAAGCCCATCGACGGCGGCGGGGTGCCCTGCGTCAATTAGGCGCCCTCCACGCGCGGGGTCAATTAGGCGCCCTCCACGCGCGGGGTCAATTAGGCGCCCTCGCCCAACGTGAAATCACGGCGAAGTTTCGGCGATTTTTTCGCCGTGCGTTCACGTTCGGCGCAGCGAAGCTTCCCGGTAGTCTTTCAGGCGTGCGTTCCGCCGTCGATGCGGATCTCGGTGCCCGTGATGAACCCTCCGTCCTCGGACACCAGCATGGCGATCACCCCGGCGACCACCGCGGGATCGGCCATGCCCGCACCGCTGGACTCCACCGTGGTGGGCAGGATCGGCATCAGCCTGGAGAACAGCGACCAGTCGGCGTCCTGCGGGATGTAACCGCCGGTCGCATCGGTGATCCCCGACTTGATGCTGCCCGGCGCCACACACACCGCACGCAGGCCCTTGCGCGCGTATTCGAGCGCCAGCGAGTGCGTGAAGGCCTGGATCCCGCCCTTGCTGGCCGCGTAGGCCGCCATGTACGGGTGGGCGAACGAGGCCGAGGTGGAGCTGAAGTTCACCACCGCACTGCGCGGGTTGGCCAGCAGCGCCGGAAGTGCTTCCCGGACCACCAGGAACGTGCCGGTCAGGTTGACGCCGACGATCTGATTCCACAGCTCGAGGGTGGTCTCATGCGTGTGCGCGGCGCGCAGCATGCCAGCGGCGTTGACGAGCGAATCCAGGCCGCCGAGCGCGTCCGCGGCCCCGCGCACGCCGGCGGTCACCGAGTGCTCGTCGGCGACGTCCATCGCACACGCGACGAAGCGCTCGGCGTTGCCGGCCTGGGCCGCCCGGGCCCGGGTCGCGTCCAAGCCGTCGGTCGCGATGTCGGCGGCCACCACCGCGGCGCCCTCATCCAGCAACCGCAGGGCTGTGGCCTGGCCGATCCCCGACGCTGCTCCCGTCACCAGGATCCGCTTGCCCTCGAGTCGCTTCATCTGCCGCTCCCGTTGTCTCGTCCGTAGGCGTGCCCATCATCGCAGGGCCGGGACGCGGTCAGACCACCCCGCGTAGCCCGTCGGAGCCGAACGCGGGTTCCAGCATCGCGGAGAAATCCGGGCCCCGGCGCAGCATGTGGCCACCGTCGACGTTGATGCACTGCCCGGTGATCCAGCTCGCCGCGTCGCTCAGCAGGAACATCGCCAGGTTGGCGACGTCTTCGGCCTCCCCCGGCCGGGGCAACGGGGTGCAGTTGCGGTAGTCCTCGCTCAGCTCCGGCGACCCGATGATCGGCGCAACCAGATCGGTGCGGATCAGGCCCGGACGGATGCTGTTGACCCGCACCCAGGACGGGCCGAGCTCGTCGGCGGCCAGCATCATCATGTGGTCCACGGCCGACTTGGTCACCCCGTAGGCGCCGAACCAGCGATGGGTGTTGCTGGCCGCGATCGACGAGATCCCGACGAACGAACCGCCGCCACCACGCACCAACTCGCGGGCCGCGTGCTTGAGCACATACATGGTCCCGTTGACGTTGAGGTCGACGGTGCGGCGCCACGCCGACGAATCGACCTGGGTGATCGGGCCGATGGTCTCCGATCCGCCCGCGCAATGCACCGCACCGTGCAGGCGGCCCTGCCACGCCGTGGCGGCCTCGACCGCACGCGCGGCCTCCTCCTCATTGGTGACGTCGGTGGGCTCGTAGCGGATCGCGCCGCCCGCATCGAGGGCCTCGATTTCCTTCACGGCCGACGCAAGGCGGTCGGCGTTGCGTCCGACGATCATCACCGAAGCCCCGGCCTCGACCAGCCCGGCGGCCACCCCCTTGCCGATTCCGCTGCCACCACCGGTGACGAGATAGGTCCGGTCCTGGAAAGAAAGCTGCACGCAAGGCCCCTCACGCCGAAACTGAAACAGGTTCTCGCTATCGAACCACGCGCGTGTCGGCGCGCACCAGCGAACGGTTACGGCGTATCGCGGCGCGCCAGCTTCGTCGGCTTGGCGTTGCGCCAGTCCTCGACGTCGGGCGGTAGGCCGACCGGATACTTGTTCTCGTTGTGCGCGGCCCAATGGGCGTGGCCCAATTCGTGGATGTGGAACGCGTGCCGCAGCGCCTCGGTGAATCCCATCGCGTCGGAGGCGGCGTTGACCGAGTCCTTGACCAGCAGGGCCGCCATCGTCGGACGCTCGGCGATGCGCCGGGCGAATTCCAGTGTCTTCTCGGCCAATTCGTCGACCGGAAAAACTTTGGACACCATGCCCAGCCGATAGGCCTCCTCGACGTCCAGCGAATCACCGGTGAGCAACAGCTCCTTGGCCTTGCGCGGACCGAATTCCCAAGGGTGGGCGTAATATTCGACTCCCGGCATGCCCAAGCGCACTGCCACCACGTCGCTGAACTTCGCATTGTCGGCGGCGACGATCAGGTCGCACGCCCACACCAGCATCAGGCCCGCCGAAATCACGTTGCCCTGCACCTGCGCGATGGTGATCTTGCGCAGATCCCGCCAGCGGCACGTGTTCTGGAAATAGTAGTGCCACTCCTGCAGGTATGCCTTTTCCGCGATCGGATCGCGGGTCGCGCCGTGGGACCGGAACGTCGGATGCTGTCCCGGTCCGGGTCGGCGCTCCAGCAGTGCGGCCTCCGAACCCAAGTCGTGACCGGCGGAGAAATTCTTACCGCGCGCGGCCAGGATCACCACCCTGACCTTGTCGTCGGCCTCGGCGCGGCCGAACGCCTCGTCGAGCTGCACCAGCAGGGTGCGGTTCTGGGCGTTGTGGGCGTCGGGCCTGTTGAGCCAGATCCGGGCGACCCGGCCCTCGTCGAGCGTTTCGTAGGACACCGACTCCTGCTCGTCGGCCCTGGTTGAGCCCGCTTGACCTGCGGCTTGCTCAGACAGCGTTACTGCGCCCACCTCACTCTGTGTCGACTCGGAGTCGGCCCTCGGTCCGCTCCAGATCGTTTACACATTACGGCCAGAGCGTAAGCGTGCCATCAGGGGGATGACCGTCTTGACGACCGTGCGCGGTCCGCGTCGGACAGACCCGCCGCCACCGATTCGAAAGCGCGCCGGATCAGGCCTGTTCCAACGCCGCCGCCAGCAGCGCCGCGGCCGATTTGAGCAGTCGCAGCGAACGCTCGAGGTCTGCGTTCTCCCGCCTCAACAGCTCGGCCTCGGATCGGTCGCAGGCCCCGGCCGCGCCGCCGTGGTCGATCACGCCCGCGCGGGTCCGCTCATGCACGTCATGCACGGTCTCGGTGACCGTGTTGCCGTGCGTGTCGGTGACCGCCCGGATCGCCATGCGCTCCATGTCGTGGCGCCCATGCACGGGCGCCACGGAGCGCTTGTCCTGCGGACACGAGGCCCCGTTGGCCGTCGCGGGCGTCGACACCGTCGTCAACTGTTGGGCGGCCCGGATGCCGGGCCGAGGACCGCCTGCGCGGCGACGTGCGGCGTGGCCGCTGGTCGCTGGTCGCGCCGTCGTCGAAGGTCGGCCTGCCGCTCGCGGAGTTCGGCCTCGCGCTGGTCGAGCTGGGCTTGCCGCTGGGCGAGCTTGGCTTCCTGACGGTCGTGCCCGGAGTCGTACTCGTGCAGCTCGGTCTCCCACCGGCTGAGCTGTACTTCCTGCCGGCGCAGCTGTTCCTCGCGCTGGTGCGCTTCGCGTTCGTGCTGCTGGAGGGCGGCACTTCCTGCTGGTTGTAACCGCGCTCGCCGATACGGGGTCGCGAAAAAGCGATGTTGTGGACATCGGCCGGAGGGAGAGCCATTTTCTTTCTCCCGGAGGCCCAG
>NZ_JBMIOP010000268.1:0-2060 GCF_049197365.1 Mycobacterium sp. THU-M104 | reverse complement strand
CGGACCGCCTTCGCCTTGACCTCCGGGTCGTACTTGCTTGGCATCGTGCCATCCTTCCCACAAAAGAAGGTGTGCACGAAACTCGGGGTGGTTCAGTCCTCAGAGATTTCCGTCCACGGCTCCCTTCCGCCACGCCCTCCCACCAGAAGGACTGCCGTCGACGTCCGCGGCCGGTCGCGAAGCAGACAGCACCCACCGTCAAGCACCCAGCATCGTCCACCCGGCATCCTCCACCCGGCATCGTCCACCCGGCATCCTCCACCCGGCATCGTCCATTGAGGGATTGCGGTCAGGGGACGACGGGTACGTGTTGGGGGATGAACGCCAACGAGACACCCCATGCAGACCGAATTCACGAAAGGTGCGCCAATGATCACCCTCACCGCTGACGCGCCCGAGTCCCTGACGCGCACGAAGCCATCGCACCGCCCACCGCTGCGGATCGGACTGGTCCAGCATCGCTGGCGCGCCGACCACGCCGAACTGACCCGCGTCCTCGGCGGCGGGATCGCCCGGGCTGCTGCCGCCGGTGCGCACATGGTGTGTCTGCCCGAGCTGACCCTGAGCCGCTACCCCGGTGACCTCGCCCCGCCGTCCCCCCCGGCCAGTGCCGCCGAAGACCTGCTGACCGGCCCGACGTTCGCGTTCGCTGCCGAATCCGCTCGGGCGAGCCAGGTTTTCGTGCAGGCATCGCTGTACGAGAAAGCGACAAACGAAGGCGGCCAGGACGACGGACTGGGTTACAACACAGCTATTTTGGTTTCCCCGGCCGGGGATCTCGTCGCCCGGGTGCGCAAAATGCACATCCCAGATTCCGAGTGTTACCGCGAAGCGGACTACTTTCGGCCCGGCCCCGCCGACGGGGAACCCTATCCAGTGCTGACCCCGCAGGGGCTCGACGCACGGATCGGTCTGCCGACGTGCTGGGACGAATGGTTTCCGGAAGTGGCCCGGACATACTCGCTGCACGGCGCCGAACTGGTGGTCTATCCCAGCGCCATCGGCTCGGAGCCGGCCTTCCCCGCTTTCAACAGCGAACCGCTCTGGCAGCAGGTCATCGTCGGCAACGGCATCGCCAACGGTTTGTTCATGATCGTGGCGAACCGCACCGGCGACGAGGGCAAGATCAAGTTCTATGGCTCGTCGTTCATCTCCGACCCGTACGGCCGCGTGTTGGTGCAGGCGCCGCGGGACGAGGAGGCGATAGTGATCGCCGACCTGGATCTCGATCAGCGCCGGGACTGGCTGGAAGCGTTTCCGTTCCTTCGCACCCGGCGTCCCGACAGCTACGGTGCCCTGGTCGGGCAGACGTAGCCACCGGGATCCCATTGCTCGCCGCACAGCGCCGCACGCCGCCGGACCCCTGCGGCTGACGCTGGACGCCAACCTCCACACCGCGCGCACGGTTCGCGCCGGCCTGCGCACCTGGCTGCCGGGGATCGGCGCGGACCCCGACCAGACATCCGACGTCGTGCACGCAATATCGGAGTTCGTGGAGAACGCCGTCGAGCACGGCGACGGCGCCGCGACTTTCGATGAAACCCGAGAAATCGTCGTCGAGGCCGCACTGGCCGGCGACGGCAACCTCTACGGCTCGGTGGCCGACCGTGGCAGGTGAAAGATTACCGCGCGGGCGAGAAGGGGCGCGGCCGCGGACTCGCAATGGCCGAAGCGCTGGTGTCACAGACGCAGATCAGCCGCGACGCCGATGGATCGCCAGATCGCCGTCGAAAGCCATTCGGGAATAGCGTCTTTGACGATCGCTCTCAGCGCTGTCAGCCATCTGGGTTCAGTGGGTGTGAGCGCGCTGGCCGACGACCGAGACCGTGCCCGCAGGCAGGACGGCGAATGTGTCCTGGTGGCCCCGCCGGTAGCCCGGCCCACCACGTTTTGTCGCTCGTCCAGATCCCCGTGGTCGGCGGCTACGCCGACGACGTCTTCGCCACGGAGTCCGAGTCGGATCGTGAGTAGCTGATAGGTCATAAGTGTGGCCTTCCCCTCGATCGCGGCTGATCTGGCCGGCGCGTGGGAGGTGTCAACGTGGAGCACGCGCAGCGCAG
>NZ_JBMIOP010000070.1:0-5178 GCF_049197365.1 Mycobacterium sp. THU-M104 | reverse complement strand
CGCCAGACCGGTGTCCGATGAACTCGGGAGTTTCTGACCGGTCGGGGCCGCCACGCGTTTCCGGACCGTCGATACCGCGCACCGACGCACCCCGGGGAATCGGTTCACTTCCCCTCCTTTTCCTGGCGCGATACAGCAGCCGGAGCACCGTAGACCCAACCACAGTTGGCCGGGATCGTAGCGCGAGCCGCTATCTGGTCGGAGCCGAATGGCAAACTATTCATCAACCGGCCAGGCAAGTAAAAGCGACGAATGCCTCTGTCGGCTCAGCAATCGATCCGCCGAGCCATGACCGCGACACGATCGTGCGCCGCGCCCCGACTGATGCGGGCCGCACGATCAAGTCCCGCCACGAAGGCGAGCAAATCTTGACGTGAGCGCCGCGGACATCGGTGACGGCGCGGCCGTTGATCCGACCAGCGCGTCGTAGGTTGCGCCGCCGATGACATTGTGCGCGGCGAGATCGCCGATCACGTCACGATTCGACCGCGCGTCCAGGGTGAGAGAGTCCACGGACGTAACGTCTGCCGGCTACGCCTGAACGAATCAGACGATGAGCATCCCCGCCAGAACGTGCCGCACGTCGCTCAGTTCGGTGGCCGAGAGTTGGACGTCCGCCGCGTGGCGGCGAAACCGCTCGACGGACACCGTGCGGATCTGCTCAGTAATAATCCAACCGCCACCGGAGCCCACACGGACCCGGTGCAACCAACCCACGCGTTCCACGCTGGTGAGCGGCAGCACCCAGATCCACTGCCCCATCGTCAAATCCAGGTGGAATCGGGATGACACCACCAGAGCCGGCCGGTCCTTCCCCTGTCCGCGCCCACGCACCGGATCGAAGTCGACAAACCACACCTGCCCCGACGCGATGCGTGGCGGGCACCTCACTCCACCCACTCATCGGTGATGGGCGCGTCGGCACCCGCCAATTCGTCGGCTTCGGCGACAAAGTCCGCCCAACCTGGGGCGCCACTCTCCCGGTAGCGGCGGACCAAAAACCCCAGAGTCACCGAAACTCGACGGGCTCAGCCTCAGCGGTCACTCCACGGGTCCAGGCATCGAACACCGAGAGGTTCACAGTGTCGGATGTTGCGGGTCACGACAATCTTGCCAGCGGCTTGGGCGATGGCCGCGATCAGCGCATCGTCATACGCGGCGTGCTCTGGCACGCGGTAGGTGGCCAGGATACGAGCGGCGGGCAGATCAAAGGACAGCGTCCGGCAGGCGAAGATGCGCAGCACCTTCTCGTCGAACCAGCGCCGCAGGTGCTCACCCTGGGCTGGGTCGGTGCGTTCCTTCGCGATCACGCCACGCTCAATGTCGGCCAACGATATCGCCGCCAAGAACTGCTCGCAGACCTCTACCGAGTCCGCCCACTCCGCCACAGCGGGGTGGCGTCCCGGCACCCGCAAAGCGGACACCACGTTGGTGGCCAGGACATAGGTCACAGTTCTGGGGTCCAGGCGGTCAGGCCGAGACGTTCTGGCTCGAAGTCGATGTCATCTCCGGTGCCGGCGGCCAGCAGTACCGACATGGGGACATCGTCACCCGGCAATCCCGCCGTCAGGATCGCGCGGGCCTCGGCCTCCACGGAGTCATGATGACGTGCAGCCCGCACCCGCAACGCTGCCTTGGTTCCCTCGGGAAGGTTGCGGATCACGATCTGCTCCATCAACGCAAAAGATATCGCTGAACTGATATCAAATCGCGACGGTCATCGCGGATCCAGACCGCCAACCCTTTCGTCCTCACCGTCTAGTACGACTGATTATCCTACTCGAAGTAGGATAATCGACATGACGAAAGACAAGGTTGCGGTGACGATCGACCACGCTGTACTGGCGGCGGCCGACGCGGATGCTCAGGCGGCCGGGCTGAATCGTTCGGAGATGATCGAATGCGCCCTGCGCCACGAGCATCTCCGAATCTCGCTGCAGAACTACGCCACACGCACCGTGCCAACGCTGGATATCGACGCCTACGCGGAAAAGGTCTATCAAGCCAACCGGGCCACCGGCCTGTGATCGCCCCCGGCGACATCACGCCACGCCGCGACACCGACCAGGAACTCTACGTAGTCGTGCTGTCCCACGCGATTCACCTCGCAGCCGCCACCGGCCGGATCATCACCTGCCCCTTCATTCCCGGTGAAATCCCCAGCGGCACAATGGCTCTGATAGCCACGGTGCAGCAACCCACCGGAGTTGTCCTGCCGGAGCTTGTTCAGTGGTTTCCTCGCGCGGCGCTCGACGAACCCATCGGCAACATCGGCGGCCCCGCACTTGCCGAGGCGACCGCAACCCTCACCGCCCTCGTTTCCTGAGAAACTCACCAGCGCGTCGTAGGTTGCGCCGCCGGCGACATTGTGCGCGGCGAGATAGCTGATCAAGTCACGATGCGACCGCGCTCCGGCGTCTCGCGGACGATGTCGTCGGTCAGCGGGGGCAGCACGCGGTCCGGCCGCGCAACCAGGACCGAACCTTCCCGAACCCGACAGCGTCTCATCAGGCCATGCGTTCGTGGACCGGTGGCGAGATGACGACTCGTCGATCGCATAGATGAGAATGCTGAGATCGAGCAGCCTCATTTACGGAGCGCGAGCTTACGCAATATCTGCGTATCGCGGACTTCACCCGCCACGGCGCAGCACTGCTTCCGCAAACTCCCAGCGGGCCCGGTTCCGCCGCGGCAGCTCGTCGAGATAGATCGACCCCGGCCACCGATCGTGCGTGCACATCCAACCCGACGCTCGTACGCTGATACTTCACTGGGGCCTCCCACATCTTGTGGCTCTACCGGCTAGGACCCGTTTCCTGTCGGCAACCCACGTTCACATGTGAGCGACGCCTCAGTCCCCCATACCGTCTAGCGAGACCTGCACAACGGCACCGAAAAAGCGCCGGATGGCGCGAAGCTCATCTGGGGACTCGTCTGAACACACAGGGAGCATCAACTACGAATTCACACTGGCAGTGGACCGCGACCCCACCGGGCTGGCCGACATGCTCTTCGACATCGCTGTAGGCGATCTGGTGCCCAAAGGCGGCACGGGCGGCAACGTCGCACCCGCGCGTGCGTTGCAATGGACGGCGCCCGCCGCTAATCACCCTCGAGGACGTTATCAACATCGTCTTCGGTGACGTCTTCGATGTGGAGGTGGTCAAGAATCTTTCCGAGGCGAAGTTCGGACTTGATGCTTGCGCGGCGCAGGTGATACAGGGTGTCACCATAGCCGCCTTCGATGTCGGCCAATCTTGCTTCCAGGGCTGCGATGCGACGTTCCAATGTTTGAATCGATGCCACGCGAGTTAGTCCCTTCACGAGTTGGTGCCGGTTTTGTGGTCGGCTCGTTGTGCTGGTCGGGCCGCAGTAGTTCAGCGGAGTCGACGTAGCGTGATATTTCTGCGGCTTGCTTCGATCGCACTGCGGCGGGGCCGCGCAAGCCCGACGGCGACGGCTGCGGCGAGTTCCGCTGGTGGAACTGCGCGGTTTGCTCGGGCGCTGCCCCAGCCGAAGGAACCCACCATCGGTCAGCACGTGTCAACCATAGACGGCACACCGCTCATATAGAGGTTTGCGGCCCGACCCGGCCCGCGGGTTCCATGGGCCCGTCGAGCACCGCGGAGCAAAAAATCCGCGCGCAAGTAAACCTCGATGCGTCAGACGATGAGCATCTGCGCCAGAACGTGCCGCACGTCGCTCAGTTCGGTGGCCGAGAGTTGGATGTCCGCCGCGTGGCGGCGAAACCGCTCGACGGACACAGTGCGGATCTGCTCAGCAATGACCCAACCGCCACCAGTGCCGACGTTGACCCTGTGCAACCAACCCACGCGCTCCACGCTGGTCAGCGGCAGCACCCAGATCCACTGCCCCATCGTCAAATCCAGGTGGAATCGCGATGACACCAGCGCCGGCCGGTCCTTCCCCTGTCCGCGCCCACGCACCGGATCGAAGTCGACAAACCACACCTGCCCCGGCTCGATGCGCGGCAGGCGCCTCACTCCACCCACTCATCGGTGATCGGCGCGTCGGCACTCGTCAATTCGTCGGCTTCGGCGACAAAGTCCGCCCAACCTGGGGCGTCACTCTCCCGGTAGCGGCGGACCGCGGCGATGGCGGCCGCCTGCCAATGCTCGCGATCAGGCGACGGATCGTCTCATCGGCCGACGCGCCACCATGATGCTGCCGAAGGGCAGGCTGCGGTAATCCAGGCGGAACACCAAGGGCACGAACAGGTTCCGATCCGCCACAGGCTTCCCACCAATCGAATCCCTCGCCTACCGAACAGGCCCAGATTGGATGCCCTTGATATGGCGAAGCACAAGGTTTCGGCGACGATCGACCAAGCGGTACTCGCGGCGGCCGATGCGGACGCCCGGCCGGCCGGATCATCATCTGCCCCTTCACTCCGGTGAAATAGCCCCCGCAGGCCGGCCCGTTCTCGGCACGCAGATCACGCGACGAGCGTCAGTTCTCAACGCCCAGAATCATGGCGAGGGCGCGTTCGACTTCGCGCATCGTGACAGGTGCGAGCGTTCCCAACTTTTCCAGCAGGCGGGTACGGGCGACAGCGCGCACGCCGCGGCAGACAGCGACACTCGGGCTGTCTACGCCTTCGTCCGGTGAGACGGTCGGCCGCAACGGGGTCGATGAGCGTGAACTCGACACCGGTACCACGACAACGAGTTCGTCATCGACCCCGGCGAGTATCTCATCAACGGAAACGATGACGGCCGGGCGGTGTTTGCCGGGCTCACCGGCGCGCGCGGCTCCAAGTGCCACCAGCCAAACGTCGCCTCGTCGCGGTTCAGGCAAGGCCGTCAGCGACGGAGTCGTCCCAGTCGCGGTCCTCCTCGCGTACTTCGGCGGCGGTCGACTCGGCGCGCGTGGCGTCGCGTTCGGCGCGGAAGCTGGCCTCGCGCTGGGCACGCGAGGCGAGCTCCGAGAGAAGAGCGGCAATGGAGATGCCGCGTTCGCGGGCCTGGGCTGCCAGTCGGTCGCGAGTCTGGACCGGCACCCTGATCGTTGTGGTAGGTGTAGCCATCTACATAGCTTACTTGTGTCGCCATAAACGGGCGCTAACTCGCCTTGGCGGGATCGACGCCGGCCACACACACCTGCCCCCACTCGATGAGCGGCCGCCGGTGAGCGGCGCGTCAGCACCCGTCGCCCCTT